>NZ_JBXDLD010000016.1:0-101253 GCF_056820425.1 Priestia sp. KCTC 13724
TTATTTTGGATTTGGATGGTTTAGTACCGCCCAACCATTATAAAGGCTTTTTTATGCAAAGATAAAATTGCTGAAAATTTAGATTTTTATAAAGCGTTGAATTATTTTAATGCGACACTAGTGTGATGAAATAATAAAAGAATATGAATGGTTTTTAGAAAAAGTCAACTCTTAACCTGAACATACACCAATGACAGTAACTTGGTTGGAAAAGATATTTACTAAAAAAGAAAAAAAGCTGAATGTACATAAAAATTTCTTTACAGGCCTATAAAAAGAAGAGAAACAGGTATTGTTTGAAAGCTAGTTTTGAGCAAGCACGAAACTCCAAAACAATGATGGAGATTCTTTTTTCGCTTTGAAAATTAGCATTCTACATCTGTTCCTCTTAAAAGTTCTACCTTCTGAATTAAAAGAACCGAAAAGGATTCCTTCTACATTGAGAGCGGTTTTCTGATTGTGACTGTACACGATTTCCAGAGAGGTTTTCTGATTCGGATTGTACACGACCTTGAGAGCGGTTTTCTGCTCGACATTTTCTGCCACCACCAGAGCAGTTTTCTGATTCAGATTGTACACGATTTCCAGAAGGATTTTCTGACTGGGGTCGAACAAGAGGTTGGGATTGGTTTCCAGATTGAGGTTGTGTGCCACCACCAGAGCGGTTTTCTGCCCGACATTTTCTGCGACGGCCAGAACGGTTTTCTGATTCAGATTGTACACGACCTTGAGAGCGGTTTTCTGCTCGACATTTTCTACGACGCCCCGAGCGATTTTGAGATGTTTCTCTTATCTGAGGTATATTAATATTAACGTTAGAGCTTCCACTATTGCTAATAATATTTTTATTTCCCGACTCATTATCTCTATTAGAACCGATATCATGGTTTGAATTGGTTTGTAATCTGTTAAAATCGTTATTCATCATAACTTCCCCTTCACATTATGTTTAATTTCTACCGCTAGTATATGCAATAGAAACTACTAACGTATAGGTAGCTGACTTACAGAATCTACATACACAATAAAAGAAAAACAATCTTTTCTTTTAAAAAAATACCTGCACCACATACCGCTTTGCAATTTTACTTTTAAACACACAATTACGGTGAAAAATGGTGCAGATATAACTTCATCAAATGGGGTAAAACATTGTATAAATCACTTTACATCACGCGCTTAAACATTTTTTCCATTTCATATGTTGAATAGTGAATGATAATTGGTCGCCCGTGCGGACAAGTAAACGGATCGGTTGTTTTTCTTAGCGTTTCAAGTAAAGCTAAAATTTCATCATTTCGAAGGTGATGATTCGCTTTGATTGAACCTTTGCAACTCATCATAATAGCAGCTTCTTCACGTAAGCTTTCTATATCTACACGTTTCATCACAAATACTTGCTGAATCATCTCTTCAATTGTTTCTTTTTCTTCACCTTTTGGGAACCACTGAGGGTGTGCTCGAACGATATAAGCATTTTGGCCAAACGGTTCTAAAAATACGCCGACATCTTCAAGAGCTCTACGATTTTCTTCTAGAATGAGCGCTTCGTTGCCTGAAAACTCAAACGTGAGTGGCATTAAAAGTTCCTGCACTTCTGCATCTACTTGACCAAGCTTTTTCTTAAAGAATTCATATTTGATTCTCTCTTGAGCCGCATGCTGGTCAATGATAAACAAGCCGTTTTCATTTTGAGCTAATATATACGTACCGTGCATCTGACCAATCGGATACATGGGAGGAACTCGCTCTGCTTGCACTTCTTCGACTTTCTCATTACCCGATTCTTGCTTTTGTACATCATTTTCTTCCTCATAAGAAAACACTGGTTCTGCATCCTGCTCTTCCAGCTCATCGTATTCAAGCTCATTTTCAACATTTTCTGTCACCATAAAACCTGGCTTTTCTTGCGTTTCGGCAACGTTCTTGCTAAAGAAAGGCTGACCTTTGCTCGGTTCAACAAATTCCTTCGATAAAGGAAGAGGCTCTTTAGGCAATCCATGATTAAACGTGAAGGTTTGCTGCTCCGTTGGCAGCACTGGTTGTTTAGAGCGAGAAGCTGCTGTCACTTCTGGTATAAGCTGCTGTTTTTTAAACGCAGCTTTAATTGCCTCTTCTACAAGCTCATACAGCTCTGCTTCTTTACTTAACCTTACTTCAAGCTTTGCTGGGTGTACGTTCACATCTACTAGCAATGGATCCATGTTAATAGCTAAAAATACAACCGGAAAGCGTCCAATCGGTAACAGCGTATGATAGCCTTGCTGGATAGCTTTTAAAAGCCCATAGTTTTTTATAAATCTACCGTTAATTGTCGTAGACATATAGCTTCGAGATGCACGTGTTACTTCCGGTAAGGCAATATAGCCGGTGATATCATAATCTAGCGATTCTACCTTTAACGGAATCATCTTTTTCGCTACTGCCATCCCATAGATAGCAGCTAACACTTGACGCGCATCTCCACTTCCGTTTGTATAGAGAAGCTGACGACCTTGGTGAATTAAACGAATGGATACATGAGGATTCGCCATGGCAAGGCGATTCACAACATCCGTTACGTTTCCTAATTCTGTATTAATTGTTTTCATGTATTTAAGGCGTGCTGGCGTGTTGAAAAATAGGTTTTCTACAATAATTTCTGTACCTTTTCGGCTTGAAGACGGTTCGTGATGCGTTATTTCTCCTCCACGAAGCTTTAAGTGGGTACCGGCTTCATCACCGGTACTTGTCTTAATTTCAAGCATGGATACAGACGCAATACTTGGCAGTGCTTCACCGCGAAAACCTAATGTCCGAATTCGGAACAAGTCATTCTCAGTCTTAATCTTACTCGTCGCATGTCGACGGAAAGCAGTTAAGCAATCTTCAGGTGCAATCCCGTCTCCGTTATCTAAAATACGAATCTTTGATAACCCTCCTTCTTCTAGTTCAATTTCAATAACTGTGCTATTTGCATCAATCGCATTTTCAACGAGCTCTTTCACAACAGAAGCAGGTCGTTCTACAACCTCTCCTGCTGCGATTTTATTTGAAAGTTCGTCTGAAAGCTGTCTAATTTTACCCACAGACTCACCCCTTTCAAGTCTATTTCTTCTTTAGTAGTTTTTGTAGCTTATACATGGCGTTCATTGCATCAAGCGGCGTCATCTCAAGAAGATCAAGCTGCTTTAATTCTGCTAGAATTTGCTTTTCACGCTTCGATAAACTGGCTTCTTTTACCTGCTGTTCTTTTTCTTCTCCGAAAAATGAAAGTTGACTTTGCTCGGTATCTGTTTTAGTTTCAGCTTTTGGTTGCTCAATTGGCTGAGGTTCAGGTTCAGCTACTGCATCAGCAGTCGGCTTCACTTTTTGCTCTTCGCTCGCGTTCTCAAAATCTGCTAAAATGACGCGCGCACGCTGCAATAAAGGCTCTGGAAGCTCTGCTAGCTCAGCAACATGGATACCATAACTCTTATCTGCTGGCCCTTCTTTAATTTTGTGTAAGAAGACCACCTTATTGTTCTTTTCAATTGCGCTAACATGCACATTACGCAGTGCTGAAAGCTGTTGATCTAATACCGTTAACTCATGATAGTGTGTAGAAAATAGTGTTTTACATCCAATATGTTCGTGCACATATTCAATAATTGCTTGAGCCAGCGCCATTCCATCATATGTTGACGTACCTCGTCCAATTTCATCCAGTAAAATTAAGCTTGACTGTGTCGCATTGGTAACTGCATTTTTCGTTTCCAACATTTCAACCATAAACGTACTTTGACCTGAGATTAAATCATCCGCTGCTCCAATTCGCGTAAACACTTGATCAAAGATGGGCAGCTCTGCTTCTTCTGCAGGAACAAAGCAGCCGATTTGTCCTAAAATGGCTGTTAGCGCTACTTGGCGCATATACGTACTTTTACCCGACATATTTGGTCCTGTAATGAGTAAGATTGAGCTATCGTCAGTCATTTGACAGTCGTTTGGTACATACTCTTGTGCATTCATCACTTTTTCAACAACGGGATGACGCCCATTTTTAATATGAATATCTCCATTAGTAGAAAATGTAGGTTTTGTATAATGACGCTCTTCACTGACCTTTGCAAAACACTGCAATACATCAAGCTCACTTACTTTTTTAGCTAACGCTTGAAGACGAGGAATATATACTTTGACCTCTTCACGAATTTGCGCAAACAGCTCGTACTCAAGCTCAACAATTTTTTCTTCCGCTTCTAAAATAAGCGCTTCTTTTTCTTTAAGCTCAGGTGTAATAAAGCGCTCAGCGTTCGTTAAGGTTTGCTTACGCTCATACATCCCTTCAGGTAGTAAATGCAAGTTGGCACGCGTTACTTCGATGTAGTAGCCGAACACGCGGTTATAACCAATTTTCAACGAACGAATCCCTGTTCTTTCACGCTCTTTCTGCTCTAAAGAAGCAATCCATGTCTTCCCGTTCCGACTAGCATCTCGATATTGATCAAGCTGATGGTTATAATTATCTGCAATAATATCCCCTTCTTTAATTGATAGAGGAGGATGTTCTTTTAATCCTCTTTCCAGTAGCGCAGTTAACCTTTCACATGGGTCAATATCTTCAACGAGTTTAGAAGCATATGGATTATTTAATCGATAAACCACTTCTTGAATTTCAGGAACCTTTTGCAGGGATTTGCGCAGCTGTACTAAGTCACGCGCATTAACGTTACCAAATGCTACGCGACCTGCTAAACGCTCTAGGTCATACACTTCTTTTAATAAATCTCGCAGTTCTTCACGTTCAAAAAATTGTTTCATAAGAACGTCCACCATATTTAAACGCTCATCAATTTTCTCTTTGCTTAGAAGCGGGCGGTCAATCCAATTTTTTAATAAACGTCCACCCATTGCCGTGACTGTTTGATCTAATAACCATAAAAGAGATCCTTTTTTACCTTTTGAACGAATCGTTTCTGTTAACTCTAAGTTTCGCTTAGAAAACAAATCAATCTTCATATATTCATTGATTTGATAAAGCTGTACAGGCTGTAAATGTTCAAGAGAACGCTTTTGTGTACGTACTAAATATTGTAAAATACGAGCAAATGTATCTACTAATTTTTGCTGTTGAAGTGATTCAGTTAAATGTAAAAAGGCATCTTCAACCTTTGTACTTTCTTCAAACGAAATAGTGATGGTCATTCTCTCTTTCACTGTTTGCAGCAATTCAGCAGAAAAGCTGCTTGAAACAACTATTTCCTTTGCTTCTTTGGCATAGATTTCAGAAACAACGTCATGGAATGAAGAAATAAGCGTGACGCTATTTTCCCCGGTCGATAAATCCGATAGCGCTAATCCAAACGTGTCATCTGGGAAATGCGTGACCGAGCAAATATAATTATTTTCTTTTTCTTGCAGTCCTTTTTCGTTCATTAGAGTCCCTGGTGAAATGACTTGAATGACTTCACGCTTTACGACGCCTTTGGCTTTCTTAGGGTCCTCTACTTGTTCACAAATTGCCACCTTATAGCCTTTTTCAATTAATCTTTCAATATATGTAGGCGCTGAGTGGTAAGGTACACCGCACATTGGGATGCGATCATCGCCCCCTCCGTCTCGGCTTGTTAACGTAATTTCTAATTCTTGAGATGCAGTCGTTGCATCTTCAAAAAACATTTCGTAAAAATCACCTAATCTAAAAAATAAAAAGGCATCTTGATAGTCTGCCTTGATTTTTAAATATTGCTGTATCATTGGCGTATATGTTGCCATACTATTCCTCCAAAAACTTCTGTTAATCATTTTTTCTACACGTATTATAACATAGGTTTGCAAAAAACTTCATGATTGTAAAACTTGCTAATCACTTTTGGTGCACATAAAAAAACTAGGAAGAAATTCTTCCTAGTTATTCATCGTCACCTAAAATAAAATCTGGATTGAGGTCTTCAAATTCATCGTCATCAACGTCTAAATCAAGTTCATCACCATCATCGCATCCTTTTGGATTAACGGCTACGCATACTTTTGTCTCACCAATTACCTCGGCTAAAAGCTCTCTCTCTACTTGGACAATCGTTTTGTTTCCGTTTGGTGAAATTGTACACTCAAGGCAATTTGGCTGCTGTAGCACTCGTACGATAATTTCGCAATCATCTCCAAAAGCATCGTCATCTTTCTGGCGAAGCTTAATCACATCACGATAGTGAACCGTCTCTGTAAACACTTCTGTTTTTGTATTATCTTTGAAAGAATACCAGACGTTAATATCATATTTGCCGTCCACTTCAACTGTATTTCCGCGCTTTTTAGCATCATACTGATGGTTAATTACCCAGCAACCTAAAATGCTCGTCGGTCGGTTCGGTGGTGTAAGCGTGTGTGATGACTGCGTAAACTTACGCCCTTTACCTACGACTGCTTTTGTAATAATTTCTCTATAGTGTTGTGACATGTGAGCATACCCTCCTCAAACTATCTTCATTTCATCCTATGCAGGTTCTATCGCTTGTTTGCACATTATTTTGTAAAACTAGGTTAAAGACATAAAAAACCTATGTTTCATTGTATGCAACACCTTAGAGAAATGTGACAATTATTCTAGAGAAAATTGTACAACATAAAAAAACTCCCAGCGGAGGGGAGTTTTTTATCAATGGCAGCTTGACCCCGGAGTGTTACGAACTTTTGAGCCCGTTTCACCACGAAGTACGTCACCATCAGTTGCCACAATAATTTCATCAGTGACCGTATTTGAAATTGTGCTCGCCACAAGTTGAAGCAAATCATTAACGTTAACCTGAGAGTCTTGAAACTGCTGAATAATTGGCAGCTCATCTAACTCAGCTTGGATTCGATCGATTTTTTCTTCCACTTGCTTTAACGCTTCAGTTTTTCCATAGTGCTGAAAGTTAACCGCTTGTTTTTGCAGGCTTTTAATGCTCGCAATTTTTTCACGAACTTTTTGGTTTTCGTTCAGCTGAGCTTCTGCACGCTTGAAGAATTCAACTTCTTCCGTTTCAGAAATCATTTTTGCAAGTTCTTTCGCTCTTGCAATCACATCACTTTTTGTGTACTGCGACATTTCACTTCACCTCTGCTGCTTCTTCTACCATCTCTCCATCTAAAGACCATGTCTTAGCTTTTGTAATTTTCACTTTTACAACTTGACCAATTACTGATTCTGGTGCTACGAAATTTACAAGCTTATTCTTTTCAGTATAGCCAGCTAACACATTCGGGTTGTTTTTACTTTCACCCTCCACTAATACTTCGACAACACGACCTTCGTATTCCTGCATTTTCTTTGCAGAAATTTCGTTTACAAGTGCATTTAAGCGCTGAAGACGCTCTTTTTTCACTTCCATCGGTACGTTGTCTTTCATTTTAGCAGCTGGTGTACCCTCACGAGGAGAGTAGATGAACGTATAAGCACTATCAAATTCCACTTCACGGTACAATGATAGCGTTTCTTCAAACTGCTCGTCCGTTTCATTAGGGAAACCAACAATAATATCAGTGGTAAGAGATGCTGTTGGAATTGCTTCTTTAATTTTACGAACAAGCTCTAGGTAGTGCTCACGCGTGTATTTACGCGCCATGATCTTCAGAATATCTGAGCTACCTGACTGAACTGGTAAATGGATGTGATCAACTAAGTTTCCACCTTTTGCTAACACTTCAATTAAGCGGTCATCGAAGTCACGTGGATGACTTGTTGTGAAGCGAATACGCAGAACATCAATTTTACGAATCTCATCCATTAAGTCACCTAGACCATATTCCATATCTTCAAAGTCTTTTCCGTATGCATTTACGTTTTGACCAAGAAGCGTAATTTCTTTATACCCTTGAGCTGCTAAATGACGCACCTCTTGAATGATTTCTTCTGGACGACGGCTACGCTCTTTACCACGTGTATAAGGAACGATACAGTACGTACAGAACTTATCACAGCCATACATGATATTTACCCACGCTTTGATGCTGCCTTTTCTTGCACGTGGCAGATTTTCAATAACGTCTCCTTCTTTTGACCATACTTCAATCACCATTTCTTTTGCCATATATGCTTCATTTAGAATATGAGGCAAGCGGTGAATGTTATGCGTTCCAAAAATCATATCAACATGCTGATGTTTTTGTAAGATTTTATTAACGACTGACTCTTCCTGTGACATACAGCCACATACTCCGATCAATAAGTCTGGACGCTCACGCTTTAAAGCCTTTAAATGCCCTAGTTCACCAAATACTTTGTTTTCAGCATTTTCACGAATGGCACACGTATTTAATAAAACGACGTGTGCATCTTGAACGGAGTCAGTTGGCTCATAGCCTAAGCTTAAGAAAATTCCTGCCATTACTTCCGTATCATGCTCGTTCATTTGACAGCCGTATGTACGAATATAAAACTTACGGCCTTGTCCCATGCCTCTGAAACGCTCTTCAATAGAAAAGTCGTTATGATAAGCAACCTCTTCTTTACCGCGCTTTTTTGCGTCCTTTAAAGAAGGTGGCATATATACTGTTTGGAAATATTTGCTGTAATCCTTCTCGGATTTTTTGTCCGCTGGAGTTACTTGTCCACTTTCTAAACGTTGTTTTTCGTTCATATAAAAGCTCCTTTCAACGTGCACATTTACTAATTTTTTCATTGTTATGCGTTGCTTTATAAACTCGTTAAAAAAATGCCATTCATGTCTTTATTTTTTGTCCTCATTCATACAAAAAACGAAACGGAATCACATTATATTAGTATATAACTTTCATCTATTGAACACAATAACATACCCTTGAGCTGTAAAAAAGAAAATACTGCAGCCTGCAGTATTTTCTTGACGTTTATACTAAAATCTTCAACTCTTTTCCTACTTTTTCAAAAGCGCTAAGAGAAGCTGTTAATTCTTCCTTTGTATGCTGAGCCGTTACGATTGTTCTGATTCTTGCTTTCCCTTTAGCAACCGTTGGAAACGCAATTCCTTGAGCAAAGACGCCTGCTTCTGCTAGCTTTTCTGAAAACTGATGCGTCAATGCTTCATCTCCAATGATAACGGGTGTAATAGGCGTTTCGCTATGTCCGATATCATAGCCTAACTTAGATAACCCTTGTTTAAAGAATGCCGTGTTTTCCCACAATGTTTCAATGAGCTCTGGCTCTTCAAGCAATACATCGATAGCTGCGCTGCATGCGGCCGTCACTGCTGGTGGATGAGAAGTACTAAACAAAAAAGGTCGACCTTTGTGAATTAAATAATCAATTAATGTCTGGGAGCTCGCGATATAACCGCCAAGAACACCAACTGCTTTACTTAACGTCCCTACTTGAATATGAACGCGTCCGTCTAAACTGAAATGATTGACTGTACCTCGGCCATTCTCACCAAGCACTCCGGAGGCATGAGCATCGTCCACCATTACAAGAGCATCATATTGTTCAGCTAACTCAACGATTTTCGGAAGCGGTGCAATATTACCATCCATTGAGAATACACCATCCGTTACAATAATCCGTTTACGATAGTCTCCTGACTCTTTAAGAGCTCTTTCCAAATCTTCCGTATCCACATGCTTATAGACTTTACGAGCAGCTTTTGTTAATCGAATCCCATCAATGATGGATGCGTGATTTAATTCGTCAGAAATAACAACATCTTCATTTGTTAAAATTGATGAAAGCACGCCTTGATTTGTCGTGAAGCCAGATTGAAACACAAGTGCTGCCTCCGTATGCTTGAATTTTGCTAATTTTTTCTCCAGCGCCTCATGCATAGAGAATGTTCCTGCAATGGTTCTCACAGATCCCGTACCAGCACCATATTTTTGAACCGCTTCAATAGCCGCATCCTTCATTTTTGGATGGGATGTTAAACCTAGATAGTTGTTTGACGATAGCTGAATAAGCGTCTGCCCGTTAATCTGCACTTTTGATCCTTGTTCTGACTCAATTGGTATAAGCTTGCGAAAAGTACCTGCTTTCTTCATTTCCTGTAGCTCTTGATCTAAAAACTCAAATCCTCTCATTTACCCCTTCCCCTTTCAACTACTCTAAGATAAATGCAACTTTCCCACATTTTCCTTCCATCATGAGCTCAAAGCCTTTTTCATAGTCTTCTAGTGGCAAGCGATGCGTAATTAGTTCATTCATATTCAGCTGATTTCCTGCCAATAAATTAGACACTGTATACCAAGTTGAAAACATTTTACGCC
This sequence comes from Priestia sp. KCTC 13724, assembly GCF_056820425.1. NCBI lineage: Bacteria > Bacillati > Bacillota > Bacilli > Caryophanales > Bacillaceae > Priestia > Priestia sp. KCTC 13724. Next base: position 10,174 of record NZ_JBXDLD010000016.1, read on the forward strand.
CTGTGATACCTTGAACCGTTACCCCTTTAAATACAATATCATTCGTCACATCAATGGAAACAGGTGTCGTTGGTAAGCTTAAAATAGATACTCTCCCTCCATTTGCTACCATCTTAAAACCTTGATTCATTGCTGTCGGCTGGCCCGACATCTCACAGACAACATCAATACCATTTCCACTTGTCAGCTTATTGATAACCTCTAGAGGATCTTGTTCAAGTGGATTAAGTACAATGTGAGTTCCAAGGTCCTTGGCAAGGCTCAAGCGATACTCATTCACATCCATTGCTATCACTAAAGATGCTCCGGAAGCTTTTGCAACGGCTACGGCCATTAAACCGATAGGTCCGCACCCTATTACTAAGACAGATTTACCCGCAATACTGTCATTTAAAACTGTATGAACTGCATTTCCAAGCGGCTCCTGCAAACACGCAACATCATGTGATAAGTGATTAGGGTTTTTCCAAATATTTCGAGCTGGTACAGCTACGTACTCAGCAAAACAGCCCATTCGGTCAACGCCAATAATCTTTGTCTTTTGACAAATATGAGCATTACCTAACAAGCACTGCATACAGCGTCCGCATACAATATGCGTTTCAGCAGAAACAGAGTCCCCAATCTGTACTCCTGCTACATTTTGACCAACTTGAACAACTTCCCCCGAAAATTCATGACCGAACACGTAAGGAGGATTGACTCGTGAAGATGCCCATTTATCCCATTTATAAATATGAACGTCTGTACCGCAAATTGAAGTTGCTTTCACTTTAATTAATACTTCATCATCGGCAATCGATGGAATATCAACTTCAGCCAAAACAGCTCCAAACCCTCTTTTATCCTTCACCAACGCTTTCATCTTTCCACCCATGGTGCACATCCCCTTTTTATAAAAACGCTTTCATAACAAATATATTAACACCTTTTTAAATACAGGTAAATAACCGAGTCCTCTCCATATATACATATGTCACCAAGGGAGAAAAAATATCAAAAAGAGTTTGGGACATAACAAAATGATTGCTTTTAAAAGACGAACACTAGCTGTTCCCATCTGTTTGATTTGTCTCAACACGTTCGTTCCATTGCGCTACGGTCACTCGCTTTCCGCGGGGAGGAACCTGAGCTTCCTCGCTGCGCTGCGGGATCTCCGTTTTCCCTCTCTTTCCCGCAGGAGTCGAGTGTCCTACGCTCCATTCCACCCTGTTTTCACAATCAACCAAAAAACCTGAACAATTAAAAGTGATGAACTCTCAATCGTTCAGGTATAGTAGAGGCTGAACTACTTATGTCTCAGTCTCTTTTTGTTTACATAAATTCAGCTACAAGCTCTTTAAATTTATCTTCTGACATCATTAAATCAGAATCAACAAGTGGTTGGTCGCTATAACCGTGCACAAGCTGCTGATAAGAAGGTTGGTTAGCATTTTGATAAATTAAGCCGGTTACTAAACCATTATGCTCCATCAATGTCTGCATCGCTTGCATACGGTTTGCTGGATCATAGTTTTCAATTGTTTTTAAGCTTGTTAAATTCTCTTTAAACCAATCATACGTATTCACTTTGTTATACGTTACGCATGGGCTGAATACGTTAATTAAAGAAAACCCTTTATGCTGAATACCCTGTTCAATTAAACTTGTAAGCTCTTTTAAATCAGTTGAAAAGCTCTGTGCCACAAATGTTGCACCAGATGTTAAAGCAAGTTCCATGACGGACAAAGATGATTCAATCGAACCTTCTGGCGTACTCTTTGTCTTAAATCCTACGTCGCTACGAGGAGATGTTTGCCCTTTTGTTAAACCATAAATTTGGTTATCCATTACGATATACGTCACATCAATGTTACGGCGAATTGCATGAACAGTATGCCCCATACCAATGGCAAATCCATCTCCATCTCCACCAGAAGCAATAACTGTTAAATCACGGTTAGCCATTTTCACACCTTGTGCAATTGGTAGAGCGCGTCCATGAATACCATGAAATCCGTATGAATTAATATAACCCGAAATACGACCAGAGCATCCAATACCAGAAATAACCGCTAATTCATGTGGTTCTAGTCCTACGTTAGCCGATGCACGTTGAATTGCTGCTTGAACCGAGAAATCTCCACACCCTGGACACCAGTTAGGTTTTACACTATTACGAAAATCTTTAAACGTTGCCATTAATCAAGCACATCTCCTTACTTTTTGTGTAGACTTCTTGCGGTAAGAATGGGTTTCCATCATACTTTAAGATACTCTGCACTTTATGGTGATTACCGACATTCATCTTTAAAATATTGGCTAATTGACCCGTTGCGTTATTTTCCACTACAATTACCTTCTTCGCTCCATTTACATAAGGAAGAATTTCATCAACAGGGAACGGATGAATCAAGCGAATATGCGCATGGTTGACGCGAAGTCCATCTGCTTTTAAGCGTTCCATCGCTTCTTCAATTGCTCCTCTTGTTGAGTTAAAGCCAACGAATAAAACATCTGAATCAACTTCATCTGAGTGCAGGTGAATTGGTGTTTTAAACTGAATGTTGTCTAACTTTCTCATACGTTTATCCATTTGATTATTACGGTTGATTGGTGACTCAGAAGGCTTTCCTGTTTCATCATGTTCAACTCCTGTTACGTGGTGAATACCGTTTTTCATACCAGGAACAACACGAGGAGAAACGCCATCTTTTGTCACTTCATAGCGCTTATAGTATTCTTTCGCTTCAAGCTCAGGAAGCTCAGCTTCTTGAAGCTTTCCTCGGCGAATTTGAATACGGCTATAATCTAAAGGATTCACAGAGTGCTTCCCAAGTGAAAGCTGTAAATCTGTCAGCATGATAACAGGACACTGGTATTCTTCAGCTAAGTTAAATGCTTCAATGGTATCATAGAAGGCTTCTTCAACTGTACTTGGCGCCATCACAATTTTAGGAATTTCACCATGGGTACCATAGATCATTGCCATTAAATCTGATTGTTCTTGTTTAGTTGGTAGTCCTGTACTTGGACCTCCACGCTGTGTATCGATGATAACGATTGGTTGCTCTGTAATCCCTGCAAGACCAATTGATTCCATCATAAGAGATAGTCCTGGACCTGCTGATGCTGTTAACGCACGAACGCCAGCATAGTTTGCACCAATTGCCATTGTACATGCTGCAATTTCATCCTCAGTTTGAATAACCGTACCACCAAACTGCGGAAGCTTTTTAATTAAGTATTCCATAATTTCTGATGCAGGCGTAATTGGGTATGCCGGCATAAAGCGAGCTCCACCTGCTACAGCACCTAGAGCAATAGCGTCATTTCCAATCATAAACATGCGCTTTTGTCCATCTGCTGGTTCAAGTCTCATCGTTTCTAAGTTCTCACCAAGCTGCTCACGAATATACTCTGCGCCTCGTTTAATGGCTTCCATATTCTTTTGAACAACCTGTTGTCCTTTGCGACCAAAAATCTCTAATACTACTTCTTCGAATACATCTGTATCAATATGTAAAACAGCGCTTGAAGCTCCTACTGCTACCATGTTCTTCATTAAAGATGTACCAAGCTCAGTTGCAATTTCTGTAAACGGAACGGAATACAATGTTGCCGTTGTACAGCTTTCTGGAAGTGCTGGTTTAAACTTTGCATCTCCAATGACAATTCCACCTTGACGAAGCTCATGTACATTCACATCAATCGTTTCTTGGTCAAACGCTACTAAAATATCTAAATCATCCGATACAGAACGTACTTGCGTTGTACTTACGCGAATTTTATTGTTTGTATGTCCACCTTTAATACGTGAAGAAAAATGACGATAGCCGTATAAATAGTACCCTAATCGATTTAAGGCAGTTGAGAAAATTTCACCTGTACTTTCGATTCCTTCACCCTGCTGACCGCCAACTTTCCATGAAAGCTGCTTTACCATCTAAGCCACTCCTTTTATTCTGTCAAGATTGCTCTTTTTTCTAACGAAATCACTCTAAAAACGAGCAATAAAATACTAAGTTTCTTAATCCGTCTACAATTCTATTCCCACATGTACTAAAATGCAACCCTTTCCACATAATTCACAGATTTATATTTTCAGAGTATTTACTAGGTTCATTATGGTAATCGTTGCACAAAATTTGAAAATAAAAAACGATGCACTTGATCCGCGGAATAACGCTTATGTAGTTGATTAATTAAATTGTGATAATCTTTAAACTTCCCCAGCCCTACTACCGTTTGATCAATACCATCAAAGTCTGAGCCAAATCCAACTGAATACTCTCCTCCTCTGCTACATATATAATCAAGGTGTCTTAACACATCATCCACGGTTGCTTCTTTTTTATCCGTTAGAAACTGTGGGACAAAGGTAATACCAATAACGCTCTTTTTTTTCAATAACGCATCAATTTGGTCATCGCGTAAATTCCTCGGGTTGGAACATAAGGAATACACGTTTGAATGAGTCGCAACTACGAAATCTGATTCTTCTATTACATCCCAAAAACCTCGCACTGATAAGTGAGAAACATCTGTCCAGACTTTATAATGATTATTTTCCCTTACAATTTCTTTACCAAAGCTAGACAAGCCGGCTCCACGTGGTTCTAGAATACCATCACACGCCGCGTTCGCATAGTTCCATGTCAAGCCTACTGACCTAACCCCTAAAGCAAATAACGTCTGTAAACGGACGAGATGAACGCCGATGGCATCACATCCCTCTAAGCTCAACATTGCGCCTATTTCACTCTTACCTAAGCGCAAAACATCTTCCTGTGATTGAATCCATTTCACATTCGGAAGACTAATAATATGTTTTTTAAAGAGGTGTACCATTTCAAGAGCTACATCAAACTGCTGCTCGGCTTGAACAGCTTCTGGTACAAAGATAGCAAATACTTGTACTTTACCACCCACTTGCTTCATTCCATCAATTGTTGTATGAAGGTTTGGGCTATCCTGTACAGATAGATGCTGATTCCACCATAGCTTGGCTAATACATCACAATGTGCATCGAAAATCATTTTCCCTACTCCTTTCAATCTATTATCTGCAAAAAAGACCTGCTAGGTCATCCCTAGCAGGTCCCGTCCATTTTATGATTAACGAGGTTCAACAATGAGTTTAATCGCTGTCCGCTCTTCCCCGTCAATTTGAATATCGGTAAAAGCAGGAATACAGATTAAGTCGACACCGCTTGGCGCTACAAAACCTCGAGCTATCGCTACTGCTTTTACTGCCTGATTTAGTGCACCAGCGCCAATCGCCTGAATTTCAGCTGCACCGCGTTCGCGCAATACTCCTGCTAAAGCACCAGCAACTGAATTCGGGTTAGACTTCGCCGAAACCTTTAAAATTTCCATATCTAACTCCTCCTTATTCTTTACAATGTATGATGAGAGATCATTAGACCAATGACTTAATTGATTTCAATGATACTATATTCACGAAATAGTAAACGTATTCCTGCTTGTTTTCTCTAATTGTTCAAAAACTTGTCATTTGTACAGATTCGCTAATCTCTGTTCTTTTTCGCTCAGTAAAACGACAAAAAAAGCGGTATGTCTCCAAAGAAACATACCGCTTTTTCATCTCACTTACTCAAAAAAAGGATGATCGTCATTAATTAAAATTCGGTCAATTTTTTTAGCTTGACCTGTTTTTTCATCAAGGTCAATAATAACTCCACTCAGCTGCGTTCGGCCTTCCTTAGGAACTTCAAAGCGAACCGGAAGCGATGTTAAAAAGCGCTTCATCACTGCTTCTCGCTCCATACCTAAGATACCATCGTAAGGACCTGTCATTCCCACATCTGAAATATACGCAGTACCTTGCGGCAAGATACGATTATCAGCTGTTTGAACATGAGTATGAGTACCCACTACAGCACTTACGCGACCATCTACATACCAGCCAATTGCCTGCTTCTCACTTGTCGTTTCAGCATGAAAATCAATAAAAATAATTGGCGTACGTTGCTTTGCTTGTGCAATCAACTCATCAATCTTTTTAAACGGGCAATCAAGAGGGGCCATAAACGTTCGCCCTTGTAAGTTAATAACAGCTACTTCATATTGATTGTAGGTTACATATGTAATTCCTTTTCCTGGCGTTCCCTCTGGGAAATTAGCTGGACGCACTAAGTTCTTAGCATCATCAATAAAATCAAAAATTTCACGCTTATCCCATGCGTGGTTACCAAGCGTTACTACGTTTGCACCAGCTTGTAAAAATGCTCGATAAATTTTTTCTGTAATTCCTTTTCCAGACGCCGCATTTTCACCATTTACAATCGTTAAGCCTGGGGCGTATTTTCTTTTTAAGCGTGGTAAATATTCTTCTACCATATCTCGACCTGGAGAACCAACAACGTCTCCAACAAATAAAATTCTCATCTTTTAGCTCCTTATTTCTGACTCAAAAAAATAAAGTGGCAATAGCCACTTTATTTTACTTATTTCGCGTATTCAACAGCTCGTGTTTCTCGAATTACTGTTACCTTAATATGACCAGGATAATCTAGTTCATCTTCTATGCGTTTGCGAATATCGCGCGCTAAGCGATGCGCTTCTAAATCACCAATCGTATCTGGTTTAACCATAATGCGGACTTCACGTCCTGCTTGAATAGCAAATGATTTTTCAACACCCTCATAAGACTCAGAGATTTCTTCAAGCTTTTCTAAGCGACGAATGTAGTTTTCTAACGTTTCACTTCTAGCACCCGGTCTTGCAGCTGATAAAGCATCGGCCGCAGCAACTAGAACAGCAATAATTGACGTCGGTTCCGTGTCACCATGATGTGAAGCAATTGCGTTAATAACAACAGGATGCTCTTTATATTTCGTAGCTAGCTCAACGCCAATTTCAACGTGGCTTCCTTCTACCTCGTGGTCGATTGCTTTTCCAATATCGTGAAGTAAACCTGCACGCTTCGCAAGCGTAGCGTCTTCACCAAGTTCAGAAGCCATCAATCCAGCTAAATGAGCAACTTCCATCGAATGTTTTAAGACGTTTTGACCATAGCTCGTTCTGAATTTCAAACGGCCCAATATCTTCATTAAGTCTGGATGCAAGCCATGAACTCCAACTTCAAACGTTGTTTGTTCACCAACCTCACGAATATACTCATCTACTTCACGACGAGATTTTTCAACCATCTCTTCAATTCGAGCTGGGTGAATACGTCCATCCTGAACAAGTTTGTCCAAGGCGATACGTGCCGTTTCACGGCGGATAGGGTCAAAACCTGATAAAATAACTGCTTCTGGTGTATCATCAATAATAAGATCAATACCTGTTAATGTTTCTAATGTACGAATGTTTCGACCTTCTCGACCAATGATTCGACCTTTCATCTCATCGTTTGGTAAGTTAACAACTGAAACCGTTGTTTCAGCTACGTGATCCGCTGCACAACGTTGAATCGCAAGCGAAAGAATTTCTTTAGCCTTTTTATCGGCTTCTTCTTTGGCACGATTTTCTGTTTCTTTCACCATCATCGCAACATCATGGGAAAGTTCATTTTCAACACGATCTAAAATAATCGCTCGTGCATCGTCTCTCGTTAAGCCTGAAATGCGTTCTAATTCCGCTTGACCAGCCTTGACTAATTCTTCAACTTTGCTTTCCATCTCTTCAATATGCTGTTGTTTAACGGTAAGAGAATTATCTTTCTTTTCAAGTGCCGCTTCACGTTTATCAAGTGACTCGTCTTTTCGATCAAGATTTTCCTCTTTTTGCATTAATCGATTTTCTTGTTTTTGAAGTTCTGCTCGACGATCACGAATATCTAGTTCTGCCTCTGTACGAAGCTGATGGATTTCATCTTTCGCTTCTAATAAAGCTTCCTTTTTCAAAGCTTCCGCCTCACGGGTTGCATCATCGATAATTTGTTCTGCGTTTGACTTTGCTCCCGCAACCTTAGCTTCAGCAATCGATTTACAAACAAAAAAGCCAACAACTGCACCGACGATTAGGCCAAGCAAAGCGAAGATGATTGTAATTATATCCATCATTTCACCTCCCCTTGCTATAAACTTGTAAGTTTTTAATTTCATGTCGGCATGTATATCGCTTTCACCTTTCAATATACACACAAAGGCTTTTAAACGCTAAAATGTTTTAAAAAGGGAAAATATACATCTTAATTGTAAGTCTGTCCATTTTTATTGTCAAGCCTATGAAAATGCTATGTCACGAAAATCCTTGCCCCTGCTATCACTATGATTAACATTTTTTTCAAAAAAAAGACCCTTTTTAAAAAAAGAGTCTTTTTTAAGCAAAAGAAGTGTTATTAAATTTTCAATTCATCTTGAGCATCGTCTTCAGGCATTTGCTCTGCCGCTTCGTCTAATCCATGATATTCACGAACTTGGCCAGCAATTTCTTGACGAATATCAACATTTTCTTTTAGGAACTGCTTCGCATTCTCACGGCCTTGACCTAAACGTTCTTCGTTATAAGAATACCAAGCTCCACTTTTTTGTACGATATCTAAATCAGAAGCAATATCTAAAATTTCTCCTTCTTTTGAGATTCCTTCTCCGTACATAATATCCACTTCAGCTGCGCGGAATGGTGGTGCTACTTTGTTTTTGACAACTTTAATTCTTGTCTTGTTTCCTACAATATCGTTACCTTGCTTCAACTGCTCAGCACGACGAACTTCAAGGCGCACTGAAGAATAGAACTTAAGCGCACGTCCACCTGGCGTTGTTTCAGGGTTACCAAACATAACGCCAACTTTTTCACGAATTTGGTTAATGAAAACAGCAATTGTTTTCGACTTATTAATAGCACCTGATAGCTTACGAAGTGCTTGAGACATTAAACGAGCTTGTAAACCAACGTGAGAATCTCCCATTTCACCTTCAATTTCAGCCTTAGGCACAAGGGCTGCAACAGAGTCAATAACCAGAATGTCAACTGCTCCACTACGAACTAACGCTTCAGCAATTTCAAGTGCTTGTTCACCTGTATCAGGCTGTGATAAAAGAAGCTCGTCAATATCGACACCCAACTTTTGTGCATACACCGGGTCTAACGCATGCTCAGCATCGATAAACGCTGCTTGTCCACCCTGCTGCTGTACTTCTGCAATTGCATGAAGCGCAACTGTTGTTTTACCAGAGCTTTCTGGACCATAAACTTCAATAATACGTCCGCGTGGATACCCACCTACACCAAGCGCAACATCTAACGCTAGAGAACCACTAGACACAGTTGAAATTTTACGTTCCGTTTGTTCTCCTAATTTCATAATTGAACCTTTACCGAATTGCTTTTCAATTTGTTTTAGAGCCATATCAAGGGCTGCTTGACGATCGTTCACTCGATTTCCTCCTCTATACTTGCTTGCTTTGTTTTATAATTTAAGATTACTACATTGTAGTAGCAATGACGTTTTAATTAACTTTCTATACATAACTATACTCGCTTTTGAGTCATTTGACAAGCAAAAAAGCGAATAAACGTTCGATTTTTTTATTTTAACAGCCAAGACTATATTTTAAAAAAATAACTATTTTATGAAGGAAAAGTCCCTCCTTATTTACACAAGGAGGGACTACACCGCTTCAATATATTACTGTTTCAATAGTTGTAAAAGATAATAAATTCCATAATTCACAGTGCGTTTACGGATACCATCACGACTGCCTGTAAGCTTTAGCGAATACACGCGTGTTTTTTCATTTTTAAAAGCTATACCAATGTAAACTGTACCAACTTCTTTACCTTCTTGCTTAGACGGACCAGCGACGCCTGTAAAGCTAATACCAACATCAGAGCCTGTCAGCTTTTTCACACCAACAGCCATTTCTTCTGCGCATCTCTCGCTAACTGCCCCGTCTTGCTCTAGGGTTTCTTTTGCTACATGTAGCACATTGTGCTTTACCTCAGTGTGATAAGCAACAATGCTACCTTTTACAACATCTCCAGCTCCAGGAATGCTCGTTAGCGTCCCACTAAACAATCCGCCAGTTAAACTTTCAGCTGAAGCAACGGTCACTTCTTGCTCTCGCATTGTAGCAATGAGTTCAGCCTGTAGAGATGTCATATCGTATCCGTAGAAAAACTCTCCTACACGGCTCATAATCTGCTTTTCTACTTCATCAAGCATTCGATGAGCCTCAACCACATCTCCATGCTTAGCCGTTAAGCGAAGCGTTACTTCTCCATCAGCAGCTAACGGCGCAATGGTTGGGTTTGTTTGTGCATCTAATAAATCCTCAATATCTGTTTCTAACTGAGACTCTCCAATTCCAAAGAAACGTAAAACGCGAGATTCAATTTGCTCTTTCATATCTAGCTTTTCTGCTAAATATGCTTGTCCATACGATTCATACATAGGGTAAAGTTCCTTTGGTGGACCAGGAAATAACATGTAGTGAATACCACGCACCGTAATGCCCATTCCTGGTGCCATTCCATAATCGTTTGGCAGTATTGTTGCACCTTCAAGTACAATTGCTTGCTTCCTATTATTAGGCGTCATTGTCCGATTCGTTTTTTCGAAATACGCTTCGATACTTTCAAGCGCTTGCTGATCTGTTACAAGTGAGACACCTAGTTCTGAAGCAATTGTTTCTTTTGTAAGGTCATCTTTGGTTGGCCCAAGCCCACCTGTAAACACAATCAAATCCGCACGTTTTTTGGCGGTCAAAATTGCTTCTTTCAATCGGCTTTCATTATCGCCAACTACCGTATGATAATATACGTTAATACCAAGCTCTGCAAACTTTTTAGATAGGTATTGCGCGTTTGTATTGGCAATTTGGCCTAGCAAAAGCTCTGAACCTACTCCAATAATTTCCGCGTTCATGAAATCATCCCCATTATTTTGAATTAACAAATGCTTGCTTGTTTTTCGCAAAGTAATCCCATCCAGAAATTACTGTAAATACAACAGAAATCCATAGGGCAATTGCTGCAAATGGAAATGACACAAATTCAAAGGGTAAGTTATAAAGTAAAATAGCTGAAATAGCAATAATTTGTGTCCACGTTTTAATTTTACCTAGCATATTTGCAGCAACGACTTCACCTTCTCCAGCAAGAACTAAACGTAAGCCTGTTACTCCAAATTCGCGGCTAATAATAATAATTGCAGCCCAACCTGCACCGGCAATTAAGTCTAAGTCTACAATAGCAATCAAAGCTGCTGAAACCAATAGCTTATCTGCTAGCGGATCTAAAAATTTCCCAAGGTTTGTAACCATATTATACTTACGAGCGTAGTACCCGTCGATCCAGTCTGTTGTGGACGCAATAATAAATAACGCTGCCCCTAATAAATGAGCGATTGGCACGTCCATTCCAGCAGCGCTAACTTCACCAAAAGGTAACGGTGCCATCATTAAAATTAAAAAAAGCGGGATTAAAAAAATTCGAGAGATTGTAATCTTATTTGGTAAATTCACTATTGTTTCCTCCAATTACATACAAAAACGTAAGCCGTGCAAACTGTTGTCGGCACGACTTAACCATTTTTGATACTGCTAAGCTACTTATTGAGCTTTTTCCTGCTCATATTTAATCGTTACAACTTGTCTAACCTGTTGATTTGCATCAAACGGTAAAGAAACATCTTGTCCATTAATTTTCAATTGTACCCCTGGTGAGAATCCAATATTCACTCGAACTTCACTTTCTTTCGTGAAGTCAAACTCTTTTGTCTCACCATTTTTTAACATGGCATTATAAAATGAATTGCCCTTACCATTTTTTACATCTAACCATGTATCAGCTTGAGTAGACGACACTTCTAGCTTAAACTCATCTGTTCCAGATAGCTCATATGTTCCATTGCGGCCTGACTTTTGAACTTCTTTATAAGCTTGCTTTGTTTCTTCTTTTTCTTCATCTTTTTTCTCTTCATCTTCTTTAGCAGCTTTTTCTTTTTCTGCCTTTTCTTTTTCTATTGCTTCTTTTTCTGCCGCTTCTTTAGCAGCTTGGTCTTCATTAGATGCTTGCTGCTCTTCAGATTGTTGTACTTCGTTATTCGTTTGTTCAGTATTTGCAGCCTGATCTTCTTGACGCCCGGATACAATATTTTGAGCAATCACCCAAATGATAATTCCGACTACCAGCACACCAGCAACTACTAAAATCGTCGGTAAATAATCTGCTGCTTTTGACGCTTTCGTATTTTGGGGAATTTCTTTTCGACTGCGAACACGAGATAACGGCTGTGGAATATCATCGGTTTGAGTCGTTGGAATATCCGTTTTGTACTGATCAAAAATGTCATCAGGATTCAATCCTACAGCTTCACAATACTGTTTGATAAACGCTCGCACATAAAATTTCCCTGGCATTACATCATAGTTGCCTTCTTCAATACCAATCAAATAGCGCTTTTGAATTTTTGTGTTTTTTTGTAAATCCTCTAGCGACATCCCTTTATTTTCTCGCTCTTGTCTTAACCTTTGCCCTAACTCTGTCAATATTAACACCTACCAATTATGCTAAAAATCAAACATGGATAATCCACCGTTTGGAAACATTTGCGATCCTTCAATGACTTCATATGTAATCTCTTCATCTGGATCATTTCGTAATTCAATGATATATGCAAAGTCATCCAGCGTATATTCACTATTTTGTACAAATACATCGGGATGCTCAACAATCTTTGTCGCAGGCACATTCATAATTTCACGAACGAGCTGCCAGTGTTTCTCATTCGCCCTTCTTGTTGATACAATACCGTCAATGATAAAGATGTTATTAGAATTATACTCATCTTCAATTAGCTGACTGCGAATCGTTTGTTTTAAAAGCGTTGATGATACAAATAACCATCGCTTATTCGCACAAACACTAGCAGCAACAATCGACTCTGTTTTACCTACACGAGGCATTCCCCTGATACCAATTAACTTATGACCATCTTGCTTAAAAAGCTCTGCCATAAAGTCCACTAGCAGTCCAAGTTCATCTCGTACAAATCGAAATGTCTTTTTATCATCAGCATCTCGTTGAATGTAACGACCGTGACGAACAGCTAAACGATCTCGTAGCTTGGGAGGACGCATCTTTGTCACAACAATATTATCCATTGTTTTTAATATAGATTCAAGCCGCTCAATTTGCTCATGGGAATCACACCTTAGTAATAAACCACGCCTTTTGTCATCTACCCCATTAATTGTAACAATATTAATTGCCAACATTCCTAAAAGAGACGAAATGTCTCCCAATAAACCAGGTCGATTTTTCTGTATTTGATATTCTAAGTACCACTCAATTTTATTCACGAAACCCCTCCTCATCCCATTTGTTCCGTCTAAACCTAATCCAATAATAGAATGAACATATTAAAACGCTCATTCACAGCACAAAAATGCTTGAAGAACGATTAATAAATCACCTCAAACACTACTCGGAGAAGCTGTTATTAGATACGTAAAAAATGCGAGCCTATGAAATGGTACCCGCTGTTATCTTTCCCCTTTTTTCACATAATTTAAATATAAATGATTTTCATTAAATTATAAAGTGTAAAACCTATTTCTTATGTAAATGTTCTTATTGTAAGCGCTGTATTTTTTATCTTTGCTTATCATTGACTTATTTATAAATAAAAAAGAGTCGTTTCTCAAAAAACTTGAGCCGACTCCTTCTTTTGTTCATTTCATTAGCATGGTTATATTAATGAGCAGAACCATTGTTTTGAACAAGCTTCACCATCATATTAGCAATTGCATGTTGCTCTTCTTTTGAAGCAACGCTCCATAAATCTGCTAATACTTTTTCTTGTTCGTTTTTTGCGTCAACTTGGTTCGCTAAGTAGCCACCAATTTGATATGCTAAGTCATTGATTACTTCGTTGTTCATACCCTCGTTTTGAGCATGATGTAAGCGATCGCCTAAAAAGTTTTTCCAGTTATCCCAATTGTCTAATACTGACATGAGTAGCCCTCCTTAAGGTTTATTCATATCATAGTTTGTACACCTTCCTCTTTTTTATTCGCGTTATTATGTATGCCAACCGCCATCTACTGATAAAATTTGCCCTGTCATATAAGAAGACTGATTAGACGTTAGATAAGCCACAACATCTGCAATTTCTGACGGCTTCCCAATCCGTCCCATGGGAATTTCTTGCTCCATCATTTCAACATCTTCTTCTGTATAATCGGCTAACATATTTGTTAAAATAGCTCCTGGTGCAACCCCATTTACTCGAACTCCACTTAACGCAACCTCTTTGGCCAATGCTTTGACAAAAGTATTCTGAGCGCCTTTCACCATTGAATACAACACTTCATAAGAAGCTCCTTCTAATCCCCAAATAGATGAGACAACGATAATATTCCCATTTTTCTTCTGAATCATTTTAGGAAGAACAAACTTGGTGATTCGATAAAGAGCTGTTACGCTTAAATACACCATTTCTTCAATTTGGTTATCTGAAACATCAGTCATTAATCCTGATAAACTTTGACCGCTATTATAAATAAGTACGTCTATCGGAACAGAAAGAGTAGCTAAAAACCGATCTACGCCATCTTTTGAAGATAAATCTCCTTGCACAACGATAATATTGTTTGTGTAGAAGCGAAGTCGGCTAGCAATTTCGTTAACTGAAGCTTCGTTTTGGTGGTAATGCAGAACTACCCCATACCCTTCCTTTACCATTTTCTCCGCAATAGTACTGCCAATTCCGCCACTTGCTCCTGTAATTAGCGCATATTTCTCCATGTTGATTCTCCTTATATTATCCATTAAAAAAGCTGACTCAACGTCAGCTTTTCATATACTATCTTATCACTTATTTTGGTACAACCTCACATACAGTAAAGCTCTCCTCATGGATCATATCATCCATTACGTGCTTCACATCTGCAACTGTCAGTTTCTCAAGCGTATCTACAACATCAAATAAATTCATATCGTTAAACGCATAGCGAGTAAACTGATTGGCAATAAACTCTGGAGAATTTAAAGCTCGCAAAAATTCTCCAATTTTTTTCTTTCTTACTCGTTCTAATTCTTCTTCTTGCAAACCGTTGGATTTCACTTCAAGCAAAATTTCTTTAATGCGAGCATAAAATTTTTCCGGATTTTCTGTATCTCCACCAATTAACGCAAAACCAAAGCCATTTTCTTCAGTATAGTCGTATGAGAATGTCTCATCAATCAGTCCATTTTTATAAAGTTCCTCATAGTAAGAAGAGCTTTTTCCAAACGCAAGGTCAAGTACAATGTTCATCGCAAGCTCATGTCGAAGCATATCTTGCCCCGAACGTTCAGGCTTTCTTGTTTTTAAACCAACCATTGCTTTAGAGGCTTGAACAGGCATATTTAATACCTGCTTTTGTTCCGCTACTGTTTCTGGTTCTTTATCAAAATGACGAGTAATTTCAGGCATATCTTCATAATCTTTTTTAGCTTGATTTTCACGAATTTGAGTCATTACCTTTTCTGCATCAACGGGCCCTACCACAAATAATAACATATTACTCGGATGATAAAACGTTTCGTAGCACGTATAAAGCAAATCCTTTGTAATATGAGAAATGGACTCGATGGTACCAGCAATATCAATTTTCACAGGATGATTTTTATACATGTTTTGAATTGTTCCAAAGTACAAGCGCCAGTCCGGATTATCATCATACATCGTAATCTCTTGTCCAATAATTCCTTTTTCTTTCTCGACTGTCTTTTCAGAGAAATACGGTTCTTGAACAAAGTCTACAAGCGTCTCTAAATTTTGTTCAAAGTTAGACGTACAGCTAAATAAATATGCTGTTCGCGTAAATGATGTAAATGCATTGGCAGATGCCCCCTGCTTGCTAAATTGTTGGAATACATCACCATCTTCTTTTTCAAACAGCTTATGCTCTAGAAAATGCGCAATCCCATCAGGAACTTTAATCATTTTATCTTCCCCAAGCGGAACAAACTGATTGTCAACGGAACCATATTTTGTGGTAAACGTCGCAAACGTCTTGTTAAATTCAGGCTTTGGTAAAATATAAACTTCTAATCCATTGTCCATTTTTTCATGATAAAGCTGCTCTTTCAGCTGGGAAAATTCAATTTTCTCCATTGTTTTCACCGCCTTTTCCTGTTAAGAAATACACTGTATCCATCTGAATATTCTCAGCTACTTTCACAATTTCTTGTTTTGATACTGCATCAATTTGTTTGAGGTATTCATCAACGGAAATACTTTTCCCTGTTAATTCATTATGGTACATAACTTCAACCAGCCCTCGTGGTGTATCCACCGTTTCTAACAGTTGATTATGAATAACTGCTTTTGTTTGAGCGATTTCGCTATCGGTAAACGATCCATTTTTCATTTCTTCCATTTGTTCTTTAATAATGGTTACAGCCTGATCATAGTTTTTCGCATCGATTCCTGACATAACCATCAGAAGACCTTTATGACTTTCAACTCGCGATGCAGCATAGTAAGCTAAGCTTGCTTTTTCACGGACATTGATGAACAACTTTGAATGAGAAAAGCCGCCAAATATACCGTTAAACACTTGAAGAGCAAAGTACTGACGATCTCCGTATACAACGTTTGTACGGTAGCCAATGTTTAACTTCCCTTGCTTTACCTCTTGTTTTTCTACGACTTCATTTACATCGGTAATTTCTTTTTTCGTAATTGAACGTTTGATTTCTTTTGGTTGACGCTGCGGCAAATCAAACGCTTGCTCAACCGTGGTTTTTACTTCTTGTTCATGAAAATCGCCAATGACATAGAGATGAATGGCGTCTTCTTTTAATACATGTTGATAATACTCATAAAGCGTAGCTGCTGTAATCGACTCAATATCATCAATTCGACCATTAACATGTAGAGAGTACGGCTCTTCCTTACACATCTCTTCAACTAAGCGAAGGTTTGCATAGCGCATTTTATCGTCAAAGACTGCTTGAATACGTTGACGCAGAGAGCGCTTTTCTTTTTCCATTGCATCATTTAAGAAAGCTCCCTCCTCCGTTGCCGGCTTCAAGAGGATTTCACCAAGCAGCGTGAGTGCTTTTTGAAGAAGAGGAGTTGAATCTTTTAAATATTTTTCGTTCGCTATATCAATTCGAATGGTTATATCGTGGTTATCACCTTTTTTCGTCAAATCCACCTGCAAAGTTGCACCATAGAGTTCATCTAAATATGTACGCAGCTGTGTTGTCGTTGGAAAAGATTCTGTAGCACTTTGTAATACATAAGGTAAAAGAGCTCGCATCGTCACCGTTTTTTCATTCAATGGAGCATTTAATTTTAAAATAAACGTATTGGTTTTATACTTTGTAGTTGGAATTGTATGTAGCGTTAAGCCATTCAATTCGTGCTTTTGTTCAGTCAATAATTTCATAGAGATACCTCCTTATTAATAGTAAGTTTGCTAAAAACAACACAATACCTTTATTTTTAGTTTATTTTGCCGTTTTTAGTCTTACCTTCACTATATCCAATTAGAGGAAAGATTTTCAAGGAAACAACTTTCGTATAAGTCCTTCTTGAATAAAGACTAAATAAGATAAGCAATTTAGCTTTTTTGCATAGGTGCAAAATAAATTATATTTCCAATTAACAGTTCACCTTGTATTTGTACATTCACTGTGACAGAAACACTTTCCTTTTTCCACAAACTACATCTGAACTAAGAGAGGCTGGAACATAACTAAATGACCTCTTCTCAAAAACGAATCATGATTTTTCTACAATAGTTAGTTTTTAAAAACAAGTTCGTTCCATTGCGTTGCAGACACTCGCTTTCCATGGGGCGGAATCCCAGCCTCTTTGCTGCGCTGCTGGGTCTCAGCTCTTCCTTTATCTCCCGCAGCAGTCGCGTGTCCTACGCTTCATTTCACTAGTTTTTTAATTGTTTTCCGCACTAACAAAAAATATCCAAACTATCGAAAGGAGTTAACTCGCGATAGTTCGGATAGATCATTAACTGAAATACGTATGTCCTAGCCTCAGAAAACCATTCTATTATCTTTTACCTTTTTCATAAGGCGTACCAAGTGCTTTCGGTGCCTCTGCTCGACCGACAAATCCAGCTAGCGCCAAAATTGTTAAGACGTAAGGAGCAATTGTTAAAATAACAGTTGGAATGTCTTGAATAACTGGAATCTGTGCTCCTGTAATACTTAGGGATTGTGCTAAGCCAAAGAAGAGAGCCGCTCCCATCGCACCAATTGGATGCCATTTTCCAAAGATCATGGCAGCAAGCGCTAAGAAGCCCTGTCCAGAAATGGTACCTGCTGAAAAATTTGTGGCGATTGATGTTGCATATACAGCACCACCGATACCTGCTAACACACCAGATAGCATAACGCCTACATATCTCATTCTGATAACTTTAATTCCCATTGTATCTGCAGCCATCGGATGTTCACCTACAGAACGAAGACGCAACCCAAACGGCGTTTTGTAAATGATATACCATACAACAAAGGCTAACAAAATTGCTAAGTATGACGTCACTGGAACATTAGAGAAAAATAGCTTACCAATAACCGGGATATCAGATAGAACAGGAATGCTTGTTTTATCAATACGGAATTGAATAAAATCCGTTTGTCCTTTTCCAAAGATTTTCTTGATTAAAAAGATAGATAAACCTCCAGCTAAGAAGTTGAGCGCAACTCCGCTGACTACTTGATCTGCTTTAAGCGTAATACTTGCTACGGCATGAATAAGTGAAAAGATTGCACAAACCCCTGCTGCAATTAAAATTGAAACCCAAGGTGCCCATGCACCCAATGAATCTTGAAGAAGTAGTGTTGAAACAATTCCCGTAAATGCACCAAACATCATAAGACCTTCAAGACCAATATTTACAACACCAGACTTCTCACTGAACACTCCACCTAATGCTGTAAAAATAAGCGGTGCCGCAGAGTACAGCGCAGCTGGAATAATTATAATTAAAACGTCTAAGAAACTCATTGTGCTCCTCCTTTACTTAAACGACCAATAATCCAACGAATAAGGTAACTGGACGCCACGAAGAAAATGATAAGAGCGATAACAATCTCAATTAATTCCGACGGCACCCCCGCCATAAAGTTCATTTGTGGTGCTGCTGTTTGCAACCCTCCAAATAGGAAAGAAGCAAGTAAGATACCAATTGCACTATTGGCTCCTAAAAGAGCAACAGCAATTCCGTCGAACCCTGTTCCAGTAAATGACGTAAAAGTATTCATATATTGGAATGTACCAAGGCCTTCCATTGCACCGGCTAATCCTGCAAATGCACCGGATACTGACATGGAAAGGATGATGTTGCGAGATACATTCATCCCTGCATATTTAGAAGCCTGCTGATTAAACCCAACGGCCCGAAGTTCAAAGCCTTTTGACGTTTTGTTCAATAGAAACCACATTACAAAAGCTGCTAAAAACGCGACAATAATCCCATAGTGTAAACGAGAATTGTTCGTTGCTTCAGCTAAAAATGAAGATGCCAATGAAGCTGACTCATGGATGTTGTACGATTTTTCATTTCCTGCATATAAAAACTCACGAATGATACTGCTGGTTGTATACAGTGCAATATAGTTCATCATAATAGAGACAATAACCTCATGAACATGAAAGCGTGCTTTTAAAAACCCAGGAATAAAGGCCCACAATGCACCAGCAACACCTGCTGTAAGGATTGCGAGTGGTATATGAATAACAGACGGAAGTTCAAAAGCGTAGCCTACCCAAACCGCTGCTAACCAGCCAACGAGTAGCTGACCTTCTACCCCAATATTAAATAAGCCTGTCTTATAGGCAAACGCCACGGCAATACCAGCTAAAGCAAGAGGCGTCATTGCACGAATCGTTTCACCTATAGCTTTTGGACTACCCAACATACCGTTAAATAAAGAATCATACCCTTTTACCGCATCATAGCCTCCAAGAACCATGATAATTGCACCAGCAAGTAACCCTAAAATTGCCGAGATAACTGGAATTAGAATATGAATGGTTCGCTCATTTCTTAGCCATTTCATGATGTTTCACCTGCTTTCTCGCGCTTTCCGCCTGCCATTAATAACCCAAGCTCCTGCTCATTCGTCTCGTTTGGGTTCACAATATCAACGATTTTACCTTCGTAGATAACAGCTATACGATCACTTAAATTCATAACTTCATCCAGTTCTAAAGATACAAGAAGAACCGCTCTTCCTTTATCACGCTCTTCGATTAATTTACGATGAATAAACTCAATTGCTCCCACATCCAATCCGCGTGTCGGCTGAGCTGCAATTAATAACTCCGGACTGCGGTCTACTTCACGAGCGATAATGGCTTTTTGCTGGTTACCTCCAGAAAGGGCTCGAGCTTGCGTATACTCACTCGGTGTGCGAACATCATATTCTGCAATGAGTTCTTTCGCTTTTCTATAAATCTCTTTATAGTTCAAAATACCTCTTTTAGACATTGGTTCTTTGTAATACGTTTGAAGTGCGATGTTTTCACCAATTGTGTAGTCCAAAACAAGGCCGTGCTTATGGCGGTCTTGAGGAATATGTCCTACACCTGATTCAGTAATTTTACGTGCTGATAGCTTTGTGAGGTCACTTTCATTTAGCTTAATAAAACCTGATTTGATTTTTGTAAGACCTGTGAGGGCTTCAATTAGTTCTGTTTGCCCATTACCATCTACTCCTGCAATTCCTACAATTTCACCCGCTCTGACAGTTAGCGATAGATCATTAACAGCTGCTACTCCGCGGGCATCTTCCACGACTAAGCCATCTATTGTTAACACAGCATCTTTTGGTTCTGCTGTTTTCTTTTCTGTTTTAAAATGCACTTCACGTCCAACCATTAAGGACGCCAATTCATCTGGATTGGTCTCAGAAACCGTCACTGTTCCAATCCCTACACCTTTGCGAATAATCGTACAGCGGTCACAAACTGCCATAATTTCTTTTAATTTATGAGTAATTAAAATAATGGATTTTCCTTCTTTAATTAAACGCTTCATAATTTCAATTAATTCTGTGATTTCTTGAGGTGTAAGAGCCGCTGTCGGCTCATCAAAGATTAAGATTTCTGCACCGCGATATAAGGTTTTTAAAATTTCGACACGCTGCTGCATACCAACTGAAATATCCTCAATTTTTGCATATGGATCAACAGAAAGCCCGTATTGATTTGATAGTGCCTCAATCTCTTTAGCAGCTTTTGCAATGTTAATCTTTCCTGCTTTTGTAGGCTCATTTCCGAGGATAATATTTTCAGTAACCGTGAAATTTTGCACAAGCATAAAGTGCTGGTGAACCATTCCAATTCCTAGGTCATTTGCAATATTTGGATTCGTAATTTTAACAGCTTTTCCTTTGACCTTTATTTCACCTTTTTCAGGTTGATAAAGCCCAAAAAGAACGTTCATCAGCGTTGATTTCCCTGCACCATTTTCACCTAGTAAAGCATGGATTTCTCCTTTTTTCACTTGGAGTGTAATGTTATCATTCGCTACGATACCCGGAAACTCTTTACGAATATTTAGCATTTCAATTACATATTCCACTATGTTCACTCCCTATTTGTATCTAGAGTAAAGTCTATTACTTTTTCTTATCATCTTAAAGGCTATGAAAAAGGCTAGTGGTTCACTAGCCTTTTTTCATATCTATCCTGTTGTGATATGAAGAATTATTTAAGAGTTTTCTCAAATTCTTTATATGCATCATCTGTTGCTGGTACTTTAATTTCGCCATCTAAGATTTTTTGCTTGTACTCTTCAACCGCGGTTTTTGACTCGTCTGTTACATTATCCATAGTTGGAGCAATACCAACCGCATCTTCTTGAAGTCCAAACACTACTTCTTCTCCACCAGGGAATTTTCCGTCTTTTGCTTGTTTTGCTACTTCTTCAACCGCAATATCCACACGTTTTACCATCGATGTTAGCGTTACGTTTTCTGGCATACCTTCTTGGTGTTGGTCACGGTCTACGCCAATTACCCAAACCTTTTCACCTTTTTTCGCACGGTTTTTCGCTTCAGTGAATACTCCGTTACCAGTACCACCTGCTGCGTGATATACAATGTCAGCACCTTGACTATACATTGTTGATGCAATCGCTGAACCTTTTTCTGGAGCGTTGAAGTCTTCCGCGTACTGAACAACTACCTCAGCGTCTGGGTTTACAGCTTTAACACCTGCTTTAAAGCCATTTTCAAACTTTTTAATTAACGGAGATTCTACTCCACCAACAAAGCCGATTTTATTGGTTGCTGTTTGTTTAGCTGCAACTACACCTACTAAGAATGAGCCTTGCTCTTCGTTAAATAGAATGCTTGCAACGTTATCTAAGTTTTCTGACTTTAACGTGTCATCAACTAGTGCAAAATGTGATTCTGGATATTGACCAGCTACTTTTTTAATGTCCTCTTTCAGTAAGAAACCGATACCGTACGTAAGGTTATAGCCTGCTTCAGCAAACGTTGATAAGTTACTTTGGTATTCAGCAGCTTCAGCCGATTGCAGATATTTATAACCTGTACCTTCTTCTAATTTATTTTCTTTCCCGAATTTTGTAAGACCTTCCCATGCTGATTGGTTAAATGATTTGTCATCAACTCCACCAGTATCTGTAACCATCCCTACTTTAAAATCAGAAGCCGCTTTTTCACCGCTTCCGCTTTCTGAGTCACTAGATCCACAGGCACTTAATAATGTACCTGCTGCTAACATAAGTGATAAAGCCATTCCATATTTACGTTTTGTCATTTTATTAACCCCCCAAATAGTGTAAAAGAATCGTAGTTCTACTTCACGTTCGTCGCGCTTGGTATTGAACACCTCCTTAAAAGAATCAGCGCACAATCATTACTAAAATTGCGAAAACTTAAAACCTATTAAACTCTTTTTCTTAATACTTGGAAACTAAATTTATCTGCTTTGAAATAGTTAATGGAATATAAAATTGGTTCATCATATTGGTCATAATGCATTTGTCGCAGTACAAGAAGCGCTGTCTCTGGACTGCATTGTAAAATGGGAGAAACTTTTTCATGGTACCCGATCGGCTCAATATGAGCTACTGCATATGAAATATGTTTGCCAGCCTGTTTTTCAAGAATTTCTAATAAAGACTCTTGCTTATATTCAAAATCTTCAGGTAGTATTGCTTGTGGAACTTTGTCCATGCAGTATACAACCGGCTCATTATTTGCAGTTCTCACACGCTCAACAAAAAGCATTTTTTCATCGATTTGACAGCCAAAACGCTCTATGTCATTTTCTGAAGCCACTTGCACATTTGATGATAAGAAAATGGTACCCGGCTTCATTCCAGCTTGTTCAATCATATGTGTTATACTATTTAATTGCTCAATGCCTGAAAGAAACGTTGGCTTAGCATTAACAAACGTACCTACTCCATGTCTTCTGACAATGACGTTTTCTTCTTCTAATATGCGAAGTGCTTCACGCAGCGTCGCTCTGCTTACGCCTAACTGTTTTGACAAATCAAACTCTGATGGAAGTCTCTCTTTTTCTTTAAAAACTCCTCGTTCAATGTTTTGTTTAATGTTATCAATCACTTGTAAATACAAATGTCGATTATCCGCTCGAATAGACATCACACTTCCTCCATACCCTAAACTAGTCATCAGACCTCTGATGTTTGACTCTTTAATCGAAAATAATATATCATTTTTTTCGACATAAATAAATAGGTTATATTAATTTTATGTAAAAAATTTTAATATTTTTTAAAAAATATTGATTTTTTCTATTTGTTGCATGTAAGCATGTCTAACAACCCCATATTTCAATATTTATTTATTAAAGACAAACAAATAATTAATTTTAAAAAATAACATTCGTATTTTACCTAACAAAATATGATAACACATTTTTTTATAATACCTTTTTATAAAAAAATAACAGCATTTATGACAAAAAAAGACGTAGGGCATATGCTCTACGTCTTCTCTAACCATTTAATTATGTTCCAACATCTTCGTTTTGTTGTGAAACAAGTACTGCTCGAGGTTTACTACCTTCATAAGGTCCGACAACTCCACGTTCTTCCATTGCATCAATCAGGCGAGCTGCGCGATTATACCCAATTCTAAAGCGCCTTTGTAGCATTGAAACAGATGCTGTTTGCATTTCTGCTACAAGCTGAACTGCCTCATCATACAATTCATCCGCTACTTCTTCCACTTGTTCTGGCGCGTCTGTTGGAATCATTTCTTCCTGGTATTGCGCTTTTTGCTGAGCAATAACGAAATCAACCACTTCTTCAACTTCTTCATCAGATAGAAATGCTCCCTGTACACGTACTGGCTTAGAAGCTCCGACCGGCATAAACAGCATATCTCCACGGCCTAACAGCTTCTCGGCTCCTCCCATATCTAAAATGGTACGAGAATCGGTTTGAGAGGATACGCTAAACGCAATTCGAGACGGAATATTCGCTTTAATAACCCCTGTAATAACGTCAACAGACGGCCTTTGTGTTGCAATAATTAAATGAATTCCTGCTGCACGCGCCATCTGTGCTAAACGAGTAATCGAATCTTCAACGTCTGATGAAGCAACCATCATTAAGTCAGCTAACTCATCGACAATAACAACAATGTAAGGTAGTGTCGGTTGCTTAGCATCCGAGTCATCATTGTGGCGCTTCACAAGATCATTATAGCCTTCAATGTTTCTTGTACCACTGTGTGAAAAGAGCTCATAGCGGCGCTCCATTTCGCTTACGACTTTCTTTAAAGCTTGAGATGCTTTCTTTGGATCAGTAACAACGGGTGCCAGTAGATGTGGAATACCATTATACATATTAAGTTCCACCATTTTAGGGTCAATCATCATGAGCTTGACTTCATGGGGCTTCGTTCTCATTAAAATACTAATGATAATTCCGTTAATACAAACACTTTTACCGCTTCCTGTCGCTCCGGCAACAAGCATATGAGGCATTTTATTTAATTCCGCTAAGACAGCGTCGCCAGATATATCTCTTCCCAGCCCCACTAGCAGCTTTTTATCAGGATCCATTTTGTCTTTGGATTCCAAGACTTCACGAAGCGAAACCATTGCTACCTCTTCATTAGGGACTTCAATACCTACTGCTGATTTACCTGGAATAGGCGCTTCAATTCGAATATCTTTCGCAGCAAGAGCTAAAGCTAAGTCATCGCTTAAATTTACGATTTTACTTACTTTCACCCCAACATCCGGATATACTTCATATTTGGTAACAGCAGGTCCTAAGTGAACCTTGGCAACCGTGGCTTTTACACCAAAGCTTTGAAACGTTTTTTCTAGTTTTTCAGCATTTTTATAAATATTCTTCTTCTCTTTTGCTTGATTACTTTTCTTCGGCATTGTTAACAATCGGATAGGTGGAAGTTCATATTCCATGTTTTCAGCTTCCACAAATGAAATAACAGGCGCCTTTTCTTCTTGTTGAGCTGGGCTTTCTTTCTTTTCCACTGGTTGAACAGGCTTAACTGTTGGCTGTGGCTGAGGGTCTGGCTGAGCCTGAACAGACGCTGGAAGTGAATCAGCTTCTTCTTCATAATCAAAGTGCTCAATAATTGGAGGCTGCTTTGCAATGACAGGTGCTTCTACTTCCTGTTCATCACTCTCCTCCTCTTCTTCCACAGTTAGTTTACGCTTTTTCTTCCCTTTAGATCTTTGCTTCTTTTTAGAAGCCCAATTTGTAATATCTTCCCAACCCTCTTTTAATTCCGTGACTAAAAAGCGGACAATTGGCGTTAATACCTTTCGAAGCGTTTCGTGTAAAGAACGTCCCGTAATTAATAACACGCCAATCACAATTAAGAGGGAAGCAATGAGCTCAGTTCCTAAACTGTCAAATAAATAATAGAACATCGCAAACATAACGGCTCCAACCATTCCTCCACCTAAATCACTGCGATTTACTTCCCCAGTTGCTTCTAGCATGTATAAATCCCATGTATTTAAAATGACTGAAGGATCAGTAAAAGTACCATTCTTAGAAAGGTTTTCAAATAGCGTGACGTGACTAAATAATAAAATTGCTAAAATAATTAAATATGTACCAACTAGTTGTCTTGTTATAAACGGTGGCAGTGCCCTTTTCCAAATAATATAGCCTGCCAGCACAAGCAAGCCGATTAGCATAAGCATGTACCACTCACCAATAAAAAGGCGAACAAGCAGCACAAGCGCCTGGCCAACCGCACCAAGCCCTGCCATCGCAATTAATGTAATAGCTAATAATAATAAGCCTATGAGTTCAAATCGGACAATACGTTTCCATTCTTCTTTCTTAAATTTTCCTCTTCGCTTTTTCTTTGCCATGTTCTCACTCCAATCAACGTCTTCCTATGTTGATTTTCTTATTCATATAAACTGAACAAAAAAGCAGCCATTACTCGGCTGCAACATACTCATTTATTATTATACCATATAGTTTTAGTAAAATTATACTCAAATCCTTACGACAGAATTTGACCAGGATAATATTTTTTGTCTAAATAATGCTGAGGGTCTGTGCTTAAAATACGTACAATTTGCTGTTGATTGTATTCGTTTTCTTCTACAAGCATGGAAATGCCATTATACTGCATCATTTTCTGTTTTGGAAGCTCGGCTTGTGTTGTATCGGGATAAATTAGCTCTTGGGGCATCATTGTATACAAAATCATTGCAATAACTGGTTCTCCTGTTGATGTTGACCCTTCTGTTCAATAAGCTCATTAAGCTTTTTAATAGCTTGACCTACCCCGCCAACTTCATCAATTAATCCGTATTCAACTGCATCGGCTCCCACAACATTTGTTCCAATGTCTCGTGTTAGATTACCTTTTGAAAACATAAGCTCTTTAAATTTTTCTTCGGTAATATTTGAATGATGCGTAACGAAATTGACCACCCGTTCCTGCATTTTATCTAAGTATTCAAATGTTTGAGGTACGCCAATAACTAAGCCCGTCAAACGGATTGGGTGTATTGTCATTGTAGCAGTGCCAGCAATAAAGGAATAATGAGTGGATACTGCAATTGGGACTCCAATTGAATGTCCTCCTCCAAGCACAATTGATACTGACGGTTTTGAAAGAGAAGCAATCATTTCAGCAATTGCTAAACCAGCTTCTACGTCTCCACCTACCGTATTTAAAATAATTAATAAACCCTCAATGTTAGGGTTTTGCTCAATCGCTACAATTTGTGGAATAACATGCTCGTATTTTGTCGTTTTATTTTGAGGCGGTAGCTGCATATGCCCTTCTACTTGCCCTACAATTGTTAAACAGTGAATCTTTGAATCCTGTGGCATCTGTGCAACGTTTGTTTGTCCTAGCTGCTGAATTTTATCCAAAATACCACCTTTAGTATTCTCTTCACCTTTTTCAGGTTGCTGTGGTGCTGTTTCCGAAGAATTCATTTCATTGGGTTCAAACATCATTTTGCTCCTTTCCAACAATAATATTGTTAGTATGAGCTTTTCTTTTTTATTAAATCCATCGCTTTTACAATTCATACTGTTTCTTAATAAAAAGAGTCCAAATGCTTCTTTTTCAAAGGCGAACTCTGACTGTTCTAAACGAGTTAGGTTGAAAGTACAAGTTTACTCCATTGCGCTGCAGCCACTCACTTTCCACTCTTTTTTAAACTTGTTTTCCTACTCACCAAAAAGAGTTTGGGACATAACAAAATGATTGCTTCTAAGAGACGAACAATAGCTGTTCCAATCTTTTTGGTTTGTCTGAACACGTTCGTTCCATTGCGCTACGGCCACTCGCTTTCCGCGGGGAGGAACCTGAGCTTCCTCGCTGCGCTGCGGGATCTCCGTTTTCCCTCTCTTTCCCGCAGGAGTCGAGTGCCCTACGCTCCATTCCACCCTGTTTCCAACATTGTTTTCACAATCAACAAAAAACCTGAACGATTAAAAGTGAGAAACTCTCAATCGTTCAGGTTTATCATTGGCTGAATTACTTATGTCCCAGCCTCATGTCATTAGCTTTTACCTTCCAGCCTCTTAACTCTTATATTTCCATGATAATTGGTAAAATCATCGGTTTACGTCTTGTTTTTTCATATAAAAACTGATTTAACGCTTCGCGCATTTTTAATTTTAAAGATGACCATTCAATCACTTTTTCTTCCATGCACTTTGCTAAAATCTCTTCAACCACTTTTCCTGCCTCTGTAAGTAGAGCTTCCGATTCTCTTACATACACAAACCCTCGAGAAATAATTTCCGGTCCTGCCACAACAGTACGCTGCTTTTTATTGATTGTAACCACCACTGTTAAAATTCCATCTTGTGATAGCAAGCGACGATCACGTAAGACAATATTACCAATGTCACCCACACCTAGTCCATCTATTAACGTATTTCCTGCATAGATACGTCCTGATGGCTGCATGCGACCGTCTTTATACTCAATTACATCACCTTTATCAAGTACAAAAATTTCATCATCACCTAAGCCTATTTCCTTTGCAATTTTTTCATGTGATTTTTGCATACGATATTCGCCGTTTACAGGGATTAAGTATTTAGGATTCATTAAATTCAACATGAATTTTAGTTCTTCTTGACTGCCATGCCCAGAAGCGTGAACTTGCTTTTGGCTATGAACGACGTTTGCTCCTAAGCGACTAATAATGTCGATTACTTTTGCAAAGATTACTTCATGGCCCGGAATTGGTGTTGCAGCAATTAGCACCGTGTCGTCTTTTTTCACTTGAATAAATTTATGAGATTGTTTGGCCATGCGATGTAATGCTGCCATTGGCTCTCCTTGATGCCCTGTCGTTAGCACAACCGTTTCGTGCTCAGAAATATCGCGAAGCTTTTGCACAGGGACAATTAAATCTTCGGGTATTGATAAGTGTCCAAGTTCCACTGCGATTTCAATTGTTTTCATCATACTTTTTCCAACTACAACTAGCTTGCGATTGGTTTCATACACTGCCTGAATTACCTGCTGAATCCGCTGAATGTTTGAGCTATATGTCGCTACAATAATTCGTCCTTTTGTATGATGGAACAGCGAAGCAACCTCTTGACCAATTACAGCTTCAGATGTTGTATATCCAGGCTTTTCAGCATTGATACTATCAGATAGCAAGCACAATACTCCTTGCTCACCAATCATCGCCATTTTTCCAATATCAGGTTTTTTTGACAAACGATTTTGATCGAAAATAAAGTCTCCTGTATGTACGATTGCACCATGTGAAGTATGCAAACAAATGCCTACTGAGTCAGGAATACTGTGGTTTGTTCGGAAAAATGAAACGCTTACGTTCTCAAACGAAAGACGTGTCGATGAGCTGATAACGTTTAACAATGAGAAACTATTTAGTCCAACCTCTTTCATTCTTTCTTTTACTAACGCAAGGGTAAATACCGTTCCATATACGGGCACTTCAAGTTTTTTTGAAATAAATGGAATAGCACCAATTTGTTCTTCGTGACCATGCGTTAAGAAAATAGCTTTTACACGTTCCTTATTTTCAATTAAATACGAAATATCAGGAATCACCATATCAATTCCAAGCATATCCCCGCCTGGAACCTTTGCTCCTGCATCTAGTACATAGATATCGTCGTTCACCTCAACGATGTACATATTTTTACCGATTTCTCCTATACCACCCAAAGCTGAAATTTTAATATTTTCTGTCTTTTTATCCAATTCCGTTTCCTCCCAAAATCATAGACCCGTCCATAATCTCATTTGTCTTCATTATAACTGATGACAGAATTGGAATACAAGAAATTTCATCCATGCTTTTCTAATGAATAAAAAGCCCCCTGCATTCTTTTATGAATGAGGAGGCTTTTTATTATAGCGTGTTAAGCATTTTTCGTAATGATTCACGCTCAGGTTCAGTTAAAGGAACAAGTGGTAAACGTACAGATCCTACGTCTAAGCCTTTAAACTGCAGAGCTGTTTTTACAGGTGTTGGGCTTGGAGCAGAGAAAAGAGCCTTCATAACAGGCAATAATTTACCATGTAGTTGAGCTGCTTCTTTTACTTTACCCGTCTCAAATGCTGATACCATCGCTTGCATCTCGTTACCTAATACGTGAGACGCCACAGAAATAATACCATTACCACCAATTGATAATACCGGCAACGTTAAACCGTCATCGCCACTATAAAGCGCAAAGTCATCAGCTGTATTGTTAATAATAGCTGTCATAGCGTCAAGATCTCCGCTTGCATCTTTAATTGCTACTACGTTTGAAAGCTCTGACAAGCGTACAATGGTAGTAAGCTCCATGTTAATAACAGAGCGACCTGGAATGTTATAAAGCATCACAGGAAGCTTTGTGCTCTCTGCAATTGCTTTAAAATGCTGATATAAACCTTCTTGATTTGGTTTATTGTAATACGGCGCAACGATCATTACAGCATCTACGCCAATTTCTTCAGCTTTTTTTGTTAGCTCAATCGATGCATACGTGTTGTTACTACCAGTTCCAGCTACTACTGGAACACGACCTGCCGCTACTTTAACTGAGTGTCTAAATAGAGCTAGCTTTTCTTCTGTGGATAACGTTGGTGATTCACCCGTTGTTCCAGCAATGATTAAAGAATCTGATCCATTCTCAATCAAATAGTTAATTAACTGTGTTGTTTTTTCAAAATCAATGTTTCCCTTATGATCAAAAGGGGTTACCATAGCCGTTGCTACTTTACCAAAATCAATCATGTCTTCACTCCTTGACGTTCAATTATCTCCATTGGTAAACAACTCCATCAACAATATTTAATTGATGGAGTCTGTTTACTTTATTGAGTTACTTTTGATAAATCAAAAGCACGGTGAAGTGCATTAACTGCTTTCTTCAAATCCTCTTCTTTTACAAGTACCCAAATTGTTGTGTGACTATCAGCTGATTGTAAAATTTGAATTCCTTCGCTTGCAAGCGCCGTTACAATTTTAGCCGTTACGCCAGGCACACCGGCAATCCCTGCACCTACGATAGATACCTTAGCACAATTGCGGATAACAGAAGGCTCGTAACCAAGCTCTTGTAAAACCGCAATCGCTTTATCTGTTGATTCTTCAGTAATAGTGTACACAACACCTTTTGGTGAAATATTAATAAAGTCCACGCTAATCTTTTCCTGAGCCATAGCTTTAAATACTTCAGCCTGCGTGTCGTAATAACCGTCCTTACTGAATACCTTAATTTGTGTCACATTGGATACGTGAGCAATGCCTGTTACAAGACGCTCTTGGACATCGCTTCCACGCTGTTGAGCCGCACTATGGGAAGTCACTAGTGTACCTTCAGAGTCAGCATAGGTTGAACGTACGCGCATTGGTACTTTGGCCTGCATAGCAATTTCAACAGCTCTTGGATGAATAACCTTCGCACCTTGATATGCCATGTTACAAATTTCATTATATGTCACAACCGATAGCGGTCTTGCATCTTCAACAATGCGTGGATCTGCTGTCATTACCCCTTCGACATCTGTAAAAATGTCAATGTATTCAGCTTGTAATGCAGCTCCTAAAGCAGAAGCAGACGTGTCGCTACCTCCTCGACCTAACGTTGTTGTATCACCGCTTTCGTTTGCTCCTTGAAAGCCTGTTACTACCACGACATCATACTCTTCTAATTCTTCTATTATACGGTCACATTTCATTTCAATAATCTTGGCATTAGTAAAATCACTATTCGTGATAAAACCAGCCTGAGCACCATTTAGAGCTGTAGCCTTTATGCCATTTTCGTTTAATAAGTTAGTGAATACAACGGAAGAAATTAATTCTCCACAAGCCATTAACATATCTAACTCTCGTTTATTCACAGAAGCCTTATTACCATTCACAAGTGATAACAGCGTATCCGTTGCATATGGTTCGCCTTTACGTCCCATTGCAGATACAACTACCACTACTTTGTAACCTTCTTTTTGTGCATTTTTCAGATGATGAATAGCACGTTCTCTTCCTTGTTCATTACGAACGGAAGTTCCTCCAAATTTTTGGATGATGATTTTCATACTTACACCTCATTAATACTCTGAAACACGCTAGTTGCGCTTATTTTACTAAGCCAAGCTTAATAAGTGACTCTGCAATTTGTACAGAATTCCAAGCTGCACCTTTTAATAAGTTATCAGACACAATCCACATATGGAAGCCATTTTCGTGATCTAAATCTTTACGGATACGACCAACGAATACTTCACGCTTGCCTACGCAGTCTGCAGGCATTGGATATACTTGATTCTCTGGGTCATCTTGTAAAACGATACCAGGTGCATCAGCTAGTAATTTTTTCACATCAGCTACCGTTGCATCATTGTTTTCAATTTCAATATAAACTGACTCTGAATGTCCTGTAACAACCGGTAAGCGAACACAAGTAGCAGCTACTGGTAGTTCAGGCATGCTCATAATTTTTTTCGTTTCGTTAATCATTTTCATTTCTTCGAATGTAAAGCCGTTATCTTGGAACTTATCAATCTGAGGAATAGCGTTAAAAGCAATTTGGTAATGCTTTTTATCCCCACCAACTGGTAAAATTTCTGGCGTAAATTCTTTTTCGTCCAGGATTGCTTGTGCTTGTTCCTTTAATTCATTAATTGCTGCGGCACCAGCACCTGAAACAGCTTGATACGTCGATACAATCACTTTAGATAAACCGTATTTTTCACGCAGTGGCTGCAGTGCTGCTACCATTTGAATCGTTGAACAGTTTGGATTTGCAATGATTCCATTATGTGCTTTTAGTGCTTCTTCGTTTACTTCTGGCACAACTAAAGGTACGTTTTCATCCATACGAAATGCGCTTGTATTATCAACTACAATCGCTCCACGTTTCACTGCTTCCGGTGCTAACGCCTTGGAAATGCTTCCTCCTGCGCTAAATAAAGCAATATCTACTCCTTCAAAGCTCTCTGGCTTTGCTTCTTGAATGATTATTTCTTCTCCATTATAAGTGACTTTCTTACCCGCTGAACGAGCTGAAGATAATAATGTTAATTTGCCAATTGGAAGATTACGCTCTTGTAGAGTTTTTATCATTTGTTGTCCTACTGCACCTGTTGCTCCTACTACTGCTACATGTAATTCTCTTGTCATTTTAATACCGCCTCCAACAATTTTCAACTACTCAACATTTTTCTGCATATACTGACTATTTTAACATAATACCTTATTTTATTGCGCTAAAGAAGAGAAGATTTTAAAATCTTCTCTTCTTTTTTCACCTTTGACAGAAATATATTCTTAAAATTACTTTATGATGCGGCGCGCTACTTTGTTTCTTAATCGCGAAAACGCTCCACGACAACAGGTTGAATTTGTTTCCCTTCCAATGCCGCATACACCGTATCAGAAAGCATCGGCATACGAGCTACCATTGAGTTTGGCTTTGAAATAGGATCATCTTGACCAAATGGAATAAAGTAAATGTTTTTAGTAGCCATTAGTCGCATTAAGTTTACACCATTTAGACCCAATGCGTCATTGGTTGAAATACCTAAGACAACAGGCTTATTATTACGTAGCGTTGCTTTTGCAGCCATTAGAACTGGGGATTCGGTCATAGCATTCGCAAATTTACTCATTGTATTTCCAGTAATTGGAGCAACCACCATGCAGTCAAGTGGAATTTTGGGTCCTAATGGCTCTGCTTTTACAATGGTATTGATAACAGAGTTCCCGGTAACTTCTTCAATTTTTCGAATCCAATCTTCTCCATCTCCAAAACGTGTATTTGTTGATTGAACAGTATAAGATACCACAGGCATTACTTCTGCTCCTAAATTGACAAGCTTTTCAATTTCTGGCATTACTGCATCGTACGTACAGTGAGAGCCCGTTAAACCAAAACCAATTCGTTTTCCTTTAAGTGACATTATTGTTTCTCCTCCCTTTGATCAGCAGCTTCTTTCAGTAACGTCACAATGACATTGGCAACGATTTGTCCTGCTGTTTTTGGTGCCACGATTCCAGGAAGTCCCGGTGCTAGAATCGCTTTAATTCCTCTTTTTTCAGCGTAGCGAAAATCAGTACCTCCAGGCTTTGATGCAAGGTCCACTACAAGAGCATGCGTTGGAATATTGGCTAAGACACTAGATGTCAAAACCGGATATGGAATCGTATTAATACAAATATCACTATCCGTTATTTCTTGAGCTAAATCGTTTAAATGAAACGGTGTTAACCCCATTTCGCTAATGCGTGCTAAATGCTCTGATTTACGCGCACCAACCTTTACATTTGCTCCTAATGCTGCAAACGAGCGCGCCACACTCATTCCTACTCTTCCTAATCCAAGAACGGATATATTCGCTCCATGTATTGTAAAGTCTGTATGTTGAATGACCAGCATAATTGTCCCCTCAACTGTTGGAACTGAGTTGTAGATAGCAACATCGTCACGCT
The DNA here is from genome assembly GCF_056820425.1 of Priestia sp. KCTC 13724. Classification (NCBI taxonomy): domain Bacteria; kingdom Bacillati; phylum Bacillota; class Bacilli; order Caryophanales; family Bacillaceae; genus Priestia; species Priestia sp. KCTC 13724. Next base: position 44,531 of record NZ_JBXDLD010000016.1, read on the forward strand.
CAAACAGCTGAATGAGTGTTCGATTTGTCTTTTGAACAAGGCTATTTAAATAATCATTACTAATTCCTGAATAAATGGTACAATGCGCAGGAGTACTAGCTAAGATCTCTTCTGTTAAAATTACTTTTTCATTTGAAAAGATGGTATCGACTTCCCCTTCATGATTTGTACCTGGTACAGGCAAAATAATGGCATCGACATCGGAAAAATTTAGTTCATCAATTTGATATTTGGTCGCACCAGTAAAGCCGTGATCAAGCTGATCAAACCCTATAAGCGATGTTTTTGCATCTAATTGGATGAGCTTTCGTATGACCTCAAGCTGTCTTGCATCACCACCAATGACAGCTATGTGCAAATCCGTTAACATGTGTCTGTTCACCTTCTTTAATATTAAATAGAGACGTCTAGTTCTTTAAAATTATAGATATCATAGAATCATTCATTACCATTAGATACCTATTGCATTTTCTTCAACATAGTATGTAAACAACTGAGAATCGGTGAATCTTTCTCCGCATTGTATGACAAATATTCGAGTCCAAAAAAAGCATGGCTACTAACAGCCATGCTTTTCTACTATTCAATCGATGTATTTTCTTATTGTTCTAAATTAACTATAACCATATCGGTTCCTATCTTTTCAATATGAGACCATGGTACTCTTACATCACTACCCTGCTTTCGGAAACCAAACCATTTCATAGAAGGAATTAATAGCGCTTTTATTTGGCCCTGCTCATTAAATTCTAAGTCCGTTTGCCCCAGTACGCCAAGGCGTTCAGCTCGCTTTAAATCCACAATTTCCTTACCGCTTAGTTCACTTAACCTCATAAACCTCTCCCCCTTATAACTAGTTTATCAATGAACATAGTAAAAACATGACAAGAAAATAAAAAAGTGTGGGACAAAACGAAATGTTTCTTTCTCAAAGACGAGTTATGTCTTTTCTAAGGTAGTTAGGTTATAATAACAGGTTCGTTTCGTTCCATTCCGCTACGGACACTCGCTTTCCGCAGGGAGGAATCTGAGCCTCCTCGCTGCGGAGTCTCAGCTCTTCCTCTAGTCCCCCTAGGAGTCACATGCCTTACGCTCCATTCCACTAATTCTTTAAAATTAGTTTCCTAATCAACAAAAAATCCGAACTATAAAAGAGTCGTTAACTCTCAATAGTTCGGATAGATCATTGACTGAAATACTTATGTTCCAGCCGCTTTCGTACTCTTATTTTTTATTCAATCCTTTTGGCATTTCACCGCTAGGGCTAATTAAAGATAGTGCAAAATCATCTTTGAAAATAGAACGTGCCAATGAATTAACGCTGTCAATTGTCACATTGTTAACTAGATCTAAAATTTCATCTAATGAGCGATGATGACCCAACATTAGTTCATTTTTTCCGTTACGACTCATACGACTATTTGTGCTTTCTAGACTCAGCATTAAGTTTCCTTTTAACTGCTCTTTACTGTTAGCAAGCTCTTTCGCCGTAATCCCTGTGTCTGTAAGCTCTGTAAGCGTATCTTGAATTGTATCATACAGCACATCAAGCTGATTGCTACCTGTTCCACCATAAATAGTCACAAGGCCACTATCACGGTAGGAAGAATGATAAGAGAAGACCGAATAAGCTAATCCACGTTGCTCTCGTACCTCTTGGAACAAGCGACTGCTCATACTTCCTCCCAATACGTTATTTAAAACGATTAGGCTATACACATCTTTTCCACCAATTGGAAGCCCTTCGAAACCTAAGCATAAATGCGCTTGTTCTGTATCTTTTTTGCGAGCGATGTGATTTGTATGAAAAGCTGGCTGTACATACTGATGGGCATCATATGATGAAGTGTATGTACCAAAATACTTTTCAACTTCTTTAATAAAAGAATCATCTACGTTACCCGCTACTGAAATCACAACATTTTCAGGAATGTACATTTTTTCCATATAGCTACGAAGCGAATCACCGTTAAACGTTTTTAACGTCTCTTCCGTTCCCAAAATTGGATATCCTAACGGATGGTCACCATACACAGCTTTACCTAATAAGTCATGTACGATGTCGTCTGGGGTATCTTCATACATCTTAATTTCTTCGTATACTACATTTTTCTCTCTAGCTAACTCTTCTTCATCAAAAGCAGAGTTAAAGAACATATCTGCTAGCACATCAAGCGCTTGATTGGAATGTTCATCTAACACTTTTGCATAGTAACAAGTATATTCCTTTGATGTAAAGGCATTAACTTGTCCTCCAATTTGATCAAAGCTCTCTGCAATGTCACGAGCAGAGCGTGTCTTAGTACCTTTAAAAAACATGTGCTCTAAAAAATGTGAGACACCATTAATTTCTGGATGTTCACTTCGAGAACCAGTCCCAATCCAAACTCCAATCGCTACCGAACGAACCGTTGGGATATTTTCAAGCACAATTCGCACACCATTTTTGCATGTATGTCGAGTAATCAAGCTAACTCCTCCTTTGTCATTTGCTTCATTTTAATGGGATACGTTTATAAGAAAAATACGCTTGATATCCGTTAATCTTTACGATAACTGACCATTCTTTCTTCATCAAGCAGCATCGTTACCGTCGTAACATCTAACCCTTTTTTCTCAATATCCGTTAACAGCTGATCCAATGAATTCGCTGTAGCCTCAGTAGGATGCATCAGCACGATTGCACCTGGATGAATTTTTTTCATCACGCGATTAATCAGCACATCTTTTGTCGGCTTTTGCCAATCAATTGTATCTACTGTCCACATAATTGTACTCATTTTTTGCTCTGAAGCTAACGTTACTACTTCTTTTCGAAAGCTACCGCTTGGGGGCGCAAACCACTTTACTTTCTTACCAGTAGTAGCCGTAATTACTTCATTCGTTTTCTTTAATTGATCAACAATTTGTCCTGATGATAATGTAGCCATGTTAGGATGCGAGTAGGAATGATTTCCAACTTCATGTCCCTCATCTACAATCATCTTTGCCAACTCAGGGTTATTTTTAACCCATCTTCCTTCTAAAAAAAACGTTGCTTTTGCATCGTGCTTCTTTAAAGTTTGAAGCATATCTGGTAAATATTCATTTCCCCAGGCCACATTTATCGTAAACGATACCATAGGCTTTTCAGGGTGTCCACGATAGATAGCTTCAGATGGAAGATCATCTAAATGCACCTTTGGCTTTATTTGTTTATAAACCAGCTTATCTTCATTAAACTTACCGCTTTTTTTCATATTCTCATAGGAAGCCTTTACATCTACAGCGATTCCATTGTAACCCGGCGTTTTCTTCCAGACTGGGTCAATGGCTGCATTAGAAGGCTTAACGTTATATATCTTTGCTTTCTCGGCAATCTTCTGATATAGGTCGTTTCTTTCGACACCAGCTTGCTCAACCGTTGTCTGAAATGCTTCTACATAATCAGTAGCAAACGGATTATAAATTGATTTATATGTAATTGCAAGTAAAAATAAAAATGCAGTAAATTGAATGATTGAACGTTTCACTTATCCTTCCCCCTTTTCCATACAAAGTATGTAGAAAAAGGACAAGGTAGAACAGCGTCTTCAAGCCAATGTAATAAAACCCCCACATCAGTTAGACTGCGTGGGGGAATAACAAGGCAATTATTTTGTTTCTTTTGCCTGCTCTTCTTTTTCTTTTTGCTCTTTCAGAACTGCTTTCCTTGATAAGTTAACGCGACCTTGCTTGTCGATTTCCATTACTTTTACAAGAATTTCATCACCGATAGCAACAACGTCTTCCACTTTACCAATACGTTCTTCAGCAAGCTCAGAAATATGAACAAGGCCATCTTTACCGCTGAAAATTTCAACAAATGCACCAAACTTCTCGATGCGTTTAACTTTACCTAGATACATTTGTCCAGCTTCAACTTCACGAACAAGATCTTCAATGATTTTCTTCGCTTTTAGGTTCATCTCTTGGTCAATTGATGAGATAAAGATTGTACCATCTTGTTCAATATCAATCTTAACACCAGTTTCTTCAATGATCTTATTAATTTGTTTACCACTTGGTCCAATAACATCACGAATCTTGTCTGGATTGATTGCCATCGTCAAGATTTTCGGAGCGTACTGAGACAGCTCTTCACGAGGTGTATTAATTGTAGAAATCATGTGATCTAAGATCTGCATGCGTCCTTTTTGTGCTTGTTGAAGAGCCTCTTCTAAGATTTCACGAGATAGGCCATCAATTTTAATATCCATTTGTAACGCAGTAACACCTTTTGCTGTTCCCGCTACTTTAAAGTCCATATCACCTAAGTGATCTTCCATTCCCTGGATATCAGTTAAAATTGAGTAATGCTCACCCGATTTAATAAGACCCATTGCAATACCCGCTACAGGAGCTTTAATTGGAACCCCAGCATCCATCATTGCAAGCGTACTTGCACAAATACTTGCTTGAGACGTTGAACCGTTTGATTCTAACACTTCAGATACAAGGCGGATTGTGTATGGGAAATCTTTTTCTGTTGGAATAACAGGCTCTAATGCACGTTCACCAAGTGCTCCATGACCGATTTCACGACGTCCAGGTCCACGCATTGGTCTTGTCTCACCTACGCTGAAAGAAGGGAAATTATAGTGATGCATAAAGCGTTTAGATTCTTCTACGCTTAAGCCATCTAGAATTTGCACATCTCCAAGCGCTCCTAGTGTACAAATGCTAAGTGCCTGCGTTTGTCCACGCGTGAATAACCCAGAGCCGTGTGTACGCGGCAATAAGCCAACTTCAGATGATAATGGTCGAATTTCGTCAATGCTTCGACCATCTGGACGCACTTTTTCTTCTGTAATTAGACGACGCACTTCGCTTTTAACAAGCTTAGATAAGATCTCACTGACTTGACCTAATACATCAGCTTCAACTTGTTGCTCTTCAAACTGCGCAATTACCGCTGCTTTTACTTCGCTAATTGCTTCTTCACGAGCATGCTTTTCTTGAACTTGAACAGCTCGGTTCATGTCTGCTTCTGCAATTTCACGCACTTGTCTTTCTAAGTCTGCATCTACTGTATAAAGTTGCACTTCCATTTTCTCTTTACCAACAGCTGCAACAATTTCTTCTTGGAATTCAATTAACTTCTTAATTTGGTCATGTCCAAACATAATTGCTTCTAACATCACTTCTTCTGGTACTTCATCTGCACCAGCTTCAACCATGTTAATAGCGTCTTTTGTTCCAGCAACCGTTAAATGAATATCGCTTTTTTCTTGGTCTTCTACACCTGGATTTACAACAAATTTACCGTCTACACGCCCTACGATAACCCCAGCAATTGGGCCTTCGAATGGAATATCAGAGATAGAAAGTGATAAAGAAGAACCAAACATAGCGGCAACTTCAGACGAGTAGTTTTGATCTACACTCATTACAACACTTACGACCTGTACTTCGTTACGGAATCCATCTGCGAATAGCGGACGAATTGGACGGTCAATTAAGCGGCTAGCTAAAATAGCTTTCTCACTCGGACGACCTTCACGCTTAATAAATCCACCTGGAATTTTACCAACTGCGTATAAACGCTCTTCATAGTTAACTGTTAAAGGAAAAAAATCTACGTCTTTCGCTTGTTTTGAAGCTGTTGACGTGCTTAATACTACTGTGTCTCCATAACGAATCAGTGCTGCTCCGTTAGCTTGCTTTGCTAATTGACCAACTTCAACCTCTAGCCTTCTACCGGCTAGTTCCATGGAGAACACTCGTTTTTCTTGTTCCATATCGACGAGTACCCCTCTCTACATATAAAATATATGTATGTAAATAAATGTGATAGTTTTATTATAAACGAAATACTAAAAAACAATAGCTTTTTTCACATTATGTAGCATCTTTTCAAAACATCTAAATGTACATACTAAAAAAGCGGGAATGCTCCCGCTTTCTTCTTATTATCGACGTAAACCAAGCTTGTTGATTAGATCACGATAACGAGTAACGTCTTTGTTACGAAGATAGTTAAGTAAGTTACGACGTCTACCTACCATTTTTAGAAGTCCACGACGAGAGTGGTGGTCCTTCTTGTGAGTACGTAAATGATCGTTTAGATTGTTAATTTGCTCTGTTAGGACAGCGATTTGAACCTCTGGAGATCCAGTATCGTTTGCATGAGTTTTGTACTCATTAATGATTTCATTTTTACGCTCTTGTGTGATAGCCATCCTATTCACCTCCTTGTTTATAAACCCCAGTTACCGAGCAAGACGTTGGTGAATCGTCATGCCAAGCAATGGTTGTTTTGCATACAAGTGTTATATTACTACTTTCTTTTCAAAAAAGCAAGAAGATCTCTACTTTTTCTTTTAGTTTATTGTACGTTTTTTGAAACACCTAAAAAGTACTGGTTTGCTTCTTCTTTATCTAATGAAATTTGTTCAATTAGCGCTTCAATTCCAGAAAATTTGCGCTCACTACGAATGAGCTTATGCCAACGAACTCTTACATGCTCACCGTAAATTTGCTTATTAAATGATAGAAGGTGCACTTCAATTGTGGGCTTTTTTAAGTCTTCATGAAATGTTGGTTTATATCCTATATTGCATACTCCTTGATACCATTGATTATTTAGCTCTAACTCCACTGCGTATACGCCTGTTCTTGGCAGGAGATAATCAGCGGCTAAGGAAACATTTGCCGTTGGAAACCCAATTTGCCTGCCTCTTTTTTCACCATGAACGACCGTTCCTTCTACTTCATAATTACGTCCAAGCAGCAATTTCACTTTCTCCATTTCACCATCAGCTAAGAATTGTCTAACTAACGTTGAGCTTACTTTCTCTTCATTTGTTGTTAGCTTATCTACGACCGTCTGCGTAAACTGTGAACGAGAGTGAAAAGGTAACGTTTCCATCGTCCCTTTTCCTAGCTTACCATATGAATAATCGAATCCTGCCACAACATGCTCTACGTTTAAGCCGATAATATACTGATCAACAAACTCTTGTGGTAATAAAGATGCAAACGCCCGATCGAAATGCACTATATATAAAAAGTCAATTCCCAGTTTTTTAATAAGTCGTTTTTTTTCTTCTAAAGGTGTAATCATATCAACGTGCTGAACGTTTTTCCCAAGAATGACGGATGGATGAGGTGTGAAAGTCATCACTGCGCTCGCTACATTTTTCTCATCAGCGATTTGCTTTGCTGTTTTAATCACTTGCTGGTGCCCCAAATGTACACCATCAAAAAATCCAAGAGCTAAAACAGAACGCTGTACAACCTCTCGTCCTAAATGATGTGGATGTCGAATCTCTATCGTTTCCAAAACGCACTTCACCTTTTCCTTAACCAATTCAGTCGATTGCTAAGACTTTTACCGGTTTAATTAAATGTTTTTTTGTGGGATGCTGCGCATAAATCGCCATGCATTTTCCAGCTGAATCCACCATTAGAAATTGCCCCTCGAGTAAAGATTCATCTTCTGGACATGGTAATACCGCACCGTTTCTCACTTTCTCTGCTAATGTATCATTTATTTTGAATTTCGGCAAATGAAAGAGCGCACGCTCAATAGGATGTAAAAGTGATTGAATTGTTCCTTCTTTTACTGCTAGTTCAATCTGTTCAAACGTTAAGCAATCCTCTAAAGAAAACTGACCCGATCCTGTTCTTTTTAAATAAGACATATGAGACGGGTAACCAAGTTTCTCACCGATCATAACAGCAAGTGTTCTAACATACGTTCCTTTACTACAGGTCACACGGAAGCGAAATGAAATGTTTTCGCCCGTAAATACATCTCGGTCATCAAGAAGTTCAAACTGATAAATTTGAATAGTACGCGCAGGTCTTTCAATCTCAATCCCTTGCCTTGCGTATTCATATAACTTTTTACCATTAATTTTTACGGCTGAATACATGGGAGGAACTTGTTCAATCGTCCCCGTTAAGGATTTAAGAACCTCTTCAATTTGAGCACGCGTAAACGTCGCATTTATCTCTTTTCTTTCCACCACATCACCAGATGAGTCTTCCGTCGTGGTAGAAAAACCAATAGTGACTTCCCCTTCATACGTTTTTGTTGCACCTGTTAAATACTCTACAATTTTGGTTGCGCGACCGATACAGATGGGGAGTACACCTGTTACATCTGGGTCAAGCGTGCCCGTATGACCTACTTTTTTTGTTTTTAGTAGCTTTCTAACTTTAAAGACACAGTCATGAGACGTCATCCCCGCTGGCTTATTTAAAACTAAAACACCATCCAACTTACTCAACTCCTTTTCCTCCATAAAAAAGGTGCCTCAAAAAGCACATGTACTTGTTGAGACACCCTTTATCATGCTCATTTGAGCACCCTAATCATCCATTAATTATGGTCTTGCTCATCGTTGCTTTCTTTTTTAATTTCATGAAGTAACGACTCAATCCGATTACCATAATCAATTGACTCATCAAATTCAAATGTAATTTCAGGTGTTTTACGTAAGCGAATGCGCTGACCAATCTCTGAGCGAATAAAGCCTTTTGCTTTTGCAAGACCTTTTAACGTATTCTCACGCTGCTCAGCATCTCCTAATACAGAGATATATACTTTTGCTTGCTGCAAATCGCCTGAAACCTGAACGTCCGTAACCGTTACAAAGCCGATGCGTGGATCTTTAATCTTTCGATTTAAAATCTCACCTAGCTCTTTTTTCATTTGTTCACCGACTCTAGTTGCTCTAATTTTCATACTGTGTCACCCCTTTTATACCACTTCAACAGGCTGACTGCTATTAAATCAGCTTGAAAAATCCAATTGGTTCCAACACTTCATCAACAGAAAAATTTTCTGCTTATAATCGGTATTATAACCAATCAAAGGTTGTAATAGTGCGTTCGATTTCTGGAAAAGAATCCATTAGAGCAATTGCTTTTTGTAATTCTTGTTCCGTTGCGACGCGACTAGATGAAACTGCAACTATGCTAATTTTTGTACGCTGCCACACATCTTGAAAATCTGTTTCGGATACCGATACATTATACTTTTGTTTTAGGCGCATTAAAATCCGCTGTAAAACCGCTCGCTTATCCTTTAGTGAGGCCGCGTTATAAATTAAACATTCACATTCCACTAATCCAATCACTTAGGATCGATTTGCTCCATTACATATGCTTCAATAACATCGCCTTCTTTAATGTCATTGAAGTTTTTAATTGTAATACCACACTCGTAGCCTTGAGCTACTTCTTTTGCATCATCTTTGTATCGTTTTAGGGCATCAACTTCACCTTCAAAGATAACGATACCATCACGAATTAAACGGATGCTGCTGTGGCGCGTAATTTTACCTTCTGTGACGTAACCGCCGGCAATTGTACCAATTTTAGATACTTTGAACGTTTGACGAACTTCAACTTGACCAATAACTTTTTCTTCAAACTCAGGATCAAGCATTCCTTTCATCGCTGATTCAATCTCTTCAATCACTTTGTAGATAATACGATGTAGACGAATATCTACTTTTTCAGCTTCTGCCGTGCGTTTTGCACCTGCATCTGGACGTACGTTAAATCCAATTACGATTGCATTAGAAGCTGTTGCTAAGATGATATCAGATTCTGTAATTGCACCTACACCAGTGTGAATGATGCGTACGTTTACGCCTTCAACATCAATCTTTTGTAAAGATGCTGCTAAAGCTTCAACAGAACCTTGTACGTCAGCTTTTACGATTAAGTTTAAGTCTTTCATTTCACCTTGCTTGATTTGCTCAAATAAATCATCCAAGCTTACGCGCGTTTTTTCACCACGCTGTTGTTCAAGCTGCTTTTGAGCACGTAGCTCACCGATTTGACGAGCTGTTTTCTCATCTTCAAACACCATGAAGCGGTCACCAGCTAACGGTACATCGTTTAGACCTGTGATCTCAACTGGAGTTGAAGGACCAACCTCTTTCACGCGACGACCGATGTCGTTTACCATTGCACGAACACGACCGAACGTGTTTCCGACAACGATTGGATCTCCAACTTTTAGTGTTCCATTTTGAACAAGTAAAGTAGCTACTGAACCGCGGCCCTTATCAAGCTGTGCTTCGACAACTGTTCCAACAGCACGACGATTTGGGTTTGCTTTTAATTCTTCTACTTCACTTACCAATAGGATCATTTCAAGAAGCTGGTCAATACCTTCTCCTGATAGAGCAGATAGCTTACAGAAGATTGTATCGCCACCCCATTCTTCCGCTACCAATCCGTGTTCCATTAGTTCTTGCATAACGCGGTCTGGGTTTGCTGCTTCTTTATCCATTTTATTAACAGCTACGATAATTGGTACTTCAGCAGCTTTCGCGTGGTTAATTGCTTCAATTGTTTGTGGCATTACACCATCATCAGCTGCAACAACAAGAATTGTAATATCTGTTACTTTTGCTCCACGCGCACGCATTGTTGTGAACGCGGCATGTCCTGGTGTATCTAAGAACGTAATCTTCTTCTCTTCTACCACAACTTGGTAAGCACCGATATGCTGCGTGATTCCACCAGCTTCTCCAGCCGTTACCTTCGTGTTACGAATTGAATCTAATAGCGTTGTTTTACCATGGTCTACGTGACCCATAATTGTAACAACTGGTGGACGAATTTGAAGGTCTTTCTCATCGTCAATGATTTCCATTGCTTCAAAATCAGTTGCGTCTAACACAACTTCTTCTTCCACTTCTACGCCATACTCACCAGCAATTAATTCAATTGCTTCTTTTTCAAGCTCTTGGTTGATTGTTGCCATAACCCCAACCATGAACAGCTTTTTAATAATCTCTGAAGGCTCTTTGCCTAACTCTTTTGCCAATTCAGAAACTGTTAAACTTTCAGAGTATGTGATTTTTTCAGGAAGTTCTTTTGGTTGTGCCGGAGCCGGTCTTCCTTTTCCTCCCTGAGGCTTTTTATTACCTTTTCCACCTTTGTTGGCAGCAGGTTTTGCTGGCTTTTTGTTGCCTTTTTTATCATTATTATTTGGTTTTGAATTATTATTTAGTGCTGCATCTAGTTTTTTCACATGCTCATCCTCTAACGTTGTCATGTGGTTAGACACTTCAACATTCATTTCTTTTAATTTTTCTATAACGTCTTTGCTTGAAATATTGTATTGTTTTGCATATTCATGTACGCGAACTTTACTCAATATTTTCACCCCCAAAAAGATTAATCGAGCATCGTGATTAGCTTTTTGGCAAAGCCACTATCCATCACTGCAACGACAACACGTGCATCTTTACCGATTGCTTCTCCTAAAACGTAGCGATCCACAACGGTTCGAACCGGAATTTGATAATACGTGCATTTGTCGATGACTTTTTTTGTTGTGTTATCTGATGCATCACCGGCTAAAAGAACAAGCTTTGCTTTTTTTTTGCGCACTTCTCCTATTACAAGCTCTTCACCAGAAATTAATTTACGTGCTCGATTTGCAAGTCCTAAAAAAGAGAGCCACTTTTCATTATTCAATGTCATTGCTTCTCCTTCTCTACAAGCGTCAACAATTCATCATAAACTGCATCTTCAATCGGTGCGCTCAAGTGAGTAGATAAGACATTTTTCTTTTTTGCTAATAAAATGGCTTCTTTATCTTTACTTAAATAGGCACCGCGCCCGGACTTTTTACCCGTTAAGTCAACCGAAACTTCACCTTCTTTAGAGCGTACAACGCGTACTAGCTCTTTTTTAGGCATCATTTCACCAGTGGCCACACATTTTCGCATCGGGACTTTTTTACGATTGTTCATTTGGCTCACCTCTTATTCCATGTCATCTTCGTCTGAATCAAATGCATGCTGACTCACTAACATGTCATCACTTTTTTGAATATAAATACCTTCTTGCTCGGCTTCGGATTGACTCTTAATGTCAATTTTCCATCCTGTTAACTTAGCTGCTAAACGTGCATTTTGTCCACGTTTACCGATTGCTAATGACAGCTGGTAATCTGGCACGATAACCGTTGTTGCTTTTTCCTCTTCATCCACCATTACTTCTAATACTTTTGATGGACTTAATGCATTTGCCACAAATTCTACCGGGTCATTTGACCAGCGAACGATATCAATTTTCTCACCTTTTAATTCATTCACAACAGCCTGAACACGTTGACCTTTTGGTCCTACACAAGAACCGACTGGATCTACTTCAGCATATTCTGAGTGAACAGAGATTTTAGAACGATCGCCAGCTTCACGTGCAACTGACTTTAATTCAACTGTACCATCATAAATTTCTGGTACTTCTTTTTCAAATAAACGCTTAAGTAATCCAGGGTGTGTTCTTGAAACGTAAATTTGAGGACCTTTTGTTGTTTTTTCCACTTTTGTGATATACACTTTAATACGGTCATGTGGTTTATATTGTTCGTTGGGCATTTGTTCACTTTGTGGCAATAGAGCTTCGATTTTCCCAAGGCTTACATAGATAAAGCGTGAGTCTTGACGCTGAACAATTCCTGTCATGATGTCTTCTTCACGATCGCTAAACTCAGAATAGATAACGCCACGCTCTGCCTCACGAACGCGCTGTGTTACAACTTGCTTCGCTGTTTGTGCAGCAATGCGACCGAAGTCTTTTGGCGTTACTTCAATTTCTACAACGTCGTCTAATTGAAAGTTAGGATTAATCCCTTGTGCTTCTTCAACTGAGATTTCCAAGCGTGGATCATACACTTCATCTACAACGTCTTTACGTGCGAATACGCGCATTGTTCCTCGATCTAAATTTAAATCAACACGCACGTTTTGCGCTTGATTAAAATTGCGCTTATAAGCAGAAATTAACGCTGCTTCAATCGCTTCAATAATAACATCTTTACTAATGCCTTTTTCTTTTTCAAGAACTACCAAGGCATCTAATAACTCACTGCTCATTTTGGTTAATCCCCCTTTAATATTCACTAGTTGCTAATGCGTTAAAACACAATTGCCAGCCTAGCAAACGCAACTTTTTCATATGGTAATTCCACTGTTTTTGTACGTGTTTTAATGCGAATTGATAACGTTACTGTTGTACCGTCAAATGCTACTAGTTCGCCTTCAAACTCCTTTGCTCCTTCAATTGGCTCATATGTTTTTATGTATACATGCTTACCGATTGAACGTTCAAAGTCTTTGTCCTTCTTTAAAGGTCGCTCAGCACCTGGAGAGGATACTTCAAGAAAATAGTTATGTGTGATTGGATCAACTTCATCCATTTTCTCGCTAAGCTTTTCGCTTACAGCTCCGCAGTCTTCAATATCTACACCCGTTTCAGAATCAATAAAAACTCGAAGGAACCAATCGCGCCCTTCTTTTACATACTCTATTTCCACTAGCTCTAAGTTCATTTCTTCTAAAATTGGCGTAACCATTTCTTCTACTGTTTCTTTTACGCTTTTGCCCATTTCTAATCCTCCTTTCGAGACAACAAAATCTATGTCTCTTATCTAAAAAAGAGTGGACACATTTGATACTGTCCTTTCAATACCTAGTATGAAGCTGGTACATACGCACGATATACTAATGAGTAAGAATGATGAAAATAATAATGAATGTTTTCAATTCATATCGCCGTGATACAGTCCGGTACTTAAGTTTCGATGCTAGAACGTCTCGAGTCAAAAAGCATGCACGTACAGAAAAAACGAATCATGCTAACCGCCGATTCGTTTCCCATACTCCTTACTAGTTCGTAAGTTCATATCAATAAGAAAGAGCGGGTTTCCCCACTCTTTACTCGTCCGTATCCTTAGCATTTCCACATTCACTATATCATAACCGCTTATTTTATGCAAATGTTAGAAAAGTGAAAGTTGGTTTTGATCTGGCAAGCTTTCTAAGCAACCGTGATTGTCTAAATACTCTAGAATTGTTTTTGATACTTTTCCTCTTTGCTGTAGATCTTCTTTTGATAAAAACTCTCCATCCTTGCGAGCTTTCACAATATTTAAAGCCGCATTAGTACCCAATCCGGGAATGGAATTAAATGGTGGAATTAACGATGTACCATCAATAATAAACTCATCTGCACTCGATTCATACAAATCAACTTTTTTGAATGAATAGCCACGCTCACACATTTCAAGCGCAAGTTCAAGCACTGTTAATAAGTTCTTCTCTTTCGGAGAAGCATCAAGTCCCTTACCATTGATTTCTTCCATTTTCGCCCGAATAGCAGTCGAACCCTTGATCATTGTGTCAATATCGAAGTCATCGGCGCGTACTGTGAAATATGCTGCATAATATAAAAGCGCATGATGAACTTTAAAATACGCAATACGTACAGCCATTAAAACGTATGCTGCTGCATGGGCTTTCGGGAACATGTACTTAATCTTTTTACACGAATCAATGTACCAATCTGGCACGCCGTTTTTAATCATTTCTTCTTCGAATTCAGGGGTCAACCCTTTCCCTTTACGAACTGACTCCATAATTTTAAACGCTAAGGAAGGCTCTAACCCTTGATAAATTAAATACACCATAATATCATCACGACAGCCAATTACTTCACTTAGGTTACAAATATTATTACGAATTAACTCTTGCGCATTTCCTAGCCATACATCCGTTCCGTGAGATAGCCCAGAAATTTGAACAAGTTCTGAGAACGTAGATGGTTTTGTATCCTCCAACATTTGGCGAACAAATCGAGTACCGAATTCAGGGATACCAAGAGTTCCTGTTTTACACATAATCTGCTCTTCTGTTACACCTAAAGATTCCGTTCCGCTAAAGATCTTCATGACTTCAGGGTCATCTGTCGGAATGGTCTTTGGATCAATTCCACTTAAGTCTTGTAGCATACGAATAACCGTAGGGTCATCGTGCCCTAAAATATCAAGCTTTAAGAGATTGTCATGAATAGAGTGGAAGTCAAAATGAGTTGTACGCCACTCAGAGTTTCGATCATCTGCTGGGAACTGAATTGGTGTAAAGTCATAGATATCCATATAGTCTGGTACAACGATAATTCCTCCAGGGTGCTGACCTGTTGTTCGTTTTACTCCTGTACACCCTGCTACTAATCGATCAACTTCCGCATTTCGCAAATGCAATTCATGATCTCCAGCGTATCCCTTTACATATCCATACGCCGTTTTCTCTGCAACGGTACCGATTGTTCCAGCACGGTATACGTTGTCTTCTCCAAACAGCACTTTTGTATAGTTATGCGCTCTTGGCTGATATTCACCAGAGAAGTATGATGATAGGTAAGCATTTGAAGTTATCTCCAGCTTTTCCCCCATCTCACACCGTACGTGACCCTTTCAGTGTCATACGGCGTTCCATCGTTAACATTGTCGAAGTTACTCAGCTAAGTTTTGGATTTCCTACTTCCGTTCTTAACTGATTTAGGTTTTTAATTGCTTTTAAATCAAAAGTTTCAAGTATTGCTTTGTACTTTGGATTTGTCGTTGGATTGTTATTATGAATTAACATATGGTAGTCTTTTTTGATAATTATTAGATTATCGTAGTCATCAGTTCCGCCTTGGGCAGTTGGTTTCTTGTGGTGACATATTGCATTAAACGGGGTTAATCTTTCACCCGTTATTCCGCAGCAACCTTTCTGGGCAACGTATTTACTTAGACGATTGTCTTCGTATTTTACGCTCTTGGACTTATAAGTACCTTTTCTAAACATTTCAATTTCAGTAACGGATACGTTTTTAATCTCTTTGTGAATGGCTTTTCGGTCTTTAGCATTATAGATTGTAAATTCTGGCTTGCGTTGACCTCGGATATCGTGTTTAACTGCTTCCATCGGATATACTAAAATGCCATTACTTTTAAATCTAGGACATCGGTAACCAGTGTAAAATTTTTCAATCACTTTGTTTTTCTCTTGAGTAAAGTTAAAAATATTTCTGTATAAAAGTGATTTAATATTTTTGTGTACTCTATGCCTTATATCATTAAAGTCTTGGGATACTCTTGTAGCTATTCTGTAATAGTTCTGCATTCCAAGGATATTGGCGTTGTACATCATAATCTTTTCTGGTGTAGGACTTTTTCTTATCTTTACTAACTTATGCCTAATTACTTCTTCTACCTTATTTTTAGATTTAGGACACATTTTTGAGTTTACTATATATCCTGTTTTTCCAGTTCCCTTTTTAACGGCTCTGAACCGTACTCCCAAAAAGTCTGTACCATTTTTTCGGATATTTGTGATTTTGCTTTTCTCTTTGCTTGTCTCTAAGCCAAGTCTTTCTTGTAACCATTTTTCGACGGCTATTTTGATTTTCTTGGCATTATTGTATGAGTTCGTAAAGATTTTAAAGTCATCCGCATATCTTACTAGGTACATCGGTTTGAGTTTCGTCTTTTTAAGAGCATCTGTTTTGTTTCGTTTTAATTTATAAGGTATTTTCGTAGGTTTTGTTTCCCATTGGTTTGATATCCACCAATCTAACTCGTTTAATACAACATTTGCGAGTAGTGGTGATAATATCCCGCCTTGTGGCGTGCCTTTCTCTGGTACTCCAATTCCTTTGACTTCGGCTTTCAGCATTTTCTTAATAATTGATAATACTTTTTTGTCCCGTATCCCGATGGTCCATAGTTGTTTGAGAAGCTTGGTGTGATTAACATTATCGAAAAATCCTTTTATATCTACATCAACCACATAATGATTGAAGCTGTGATTTACTAGATGATAACATCTAGCCAAAGCGTCGTGGGTACTTCTTTTCGGTCTAAACCCAAAACTATTTGAGTTAAACTTTGCTTCCACAATAGGTTCAAGAATTTGCAAAAACATCTGTTGAATTAATCTGTCCTCTATTGTGGGAATTCCAAGTGGTCTCTTATCGCCATTAAGTTTAGGTATCAATACCCTTTTAACAGAATGTGGTTCGTAGTATTTAAGTCTTTTTCTTGTTATTGCAACAAGCTTGTTAATATCCATTCTTTGTAAATATTTAATGGTATGTCCATTTGTGCCTTTTGTTTTGCTTCCAGTATTACTTTTGATATTTCGATACGCTAATCTAATGTTCTCTTCCGATACAATAAAATCATAAAGGTTTTTAAAGTATCTACCATTTGCGCTTTCTTCATAAAGATTATCCAACTGGCCTTGCATACCAAAGTATTCGTTATTTCTCAACTTTTGTATCATTAAGTCAGTCAACTAATCACTTCCTCTCGAAAGTTTTCGTTTCTTTAAGTCTTACTAGAACCTGACTTTTGTAGGTTTGTTTCGACGTTAACGACTAATGCCCTTCCCTCAAGAGTGTTTTATCCTCCGACTTATTGGTTATTCAGTCATCATAGGCAATCTTGTAAGCGGTACTACGGCATCACTGCCACTTCCATAAATCTATGTTATAGCTGTTACTTTTCCATAGAAACACTTTTAACGAAGTGCAACCTTCTGATGTGTTGGAAGCTTCTCACGTTCCACTATTTCTATCTTTACATAATCTACTTAGGTTCCCCCTAAATCCCGTTGAGCTTGACTGTGCCTGTAACACAGTATGGACTTTCATAACCAAACGTTTACTCATCCACACTCAAAATTCCTATTAGGAACCCATATCATTTCTGATATGTGACATTCACGAGAAGTCAATCGAGGGTTCGTCCCAGTTATTCTACTGATTCTAACCATATAGATTTTATAGACACCAGACCTATCGTTCACAGAAGCTTTATAGCTCCCTTTCCTCAGCCGTACTGTTAGGGTGACCTTCAGCCTACTTTAGCGGGCTTCAGACAAAAGTTGTTTTTGCATTACTTCTTATGCCTGCCGCAGCTTCAGTGAGTGTGTTTCAGGGCGTTACCCCATCATTCCACACTTCGAAATAGTAGTTCTCCTAGCATTATAGCTAGTGGCTAATCTTTTCAATTAGCAACGTGACGCACTCAAATCGATATCCGGTACTTTATCTCCTTTGAAACCAAGGAACGTTTCAAACGGAATGTCATGTCCGTCTTTTTTATACGGAGTGCCACATTCGACGCAACTTTTATCAGGGAGGTCAAATCCAGAACCTACCGAACCGTCATCAAAAAACTCCGAATGCTTACATGAAGGGCAAACATAGTGCGGCGGCAGTGGATTTACTTCGGTAATTTCCGTCATCGTCGCTACAAATGAAGATCCGACAGAACCACGCGACCCAACGAGATAGCCGTCATCTAGCGATTTCTTTACAAGCTTATGAGAAATTAGATAAATAACCGCGAAGCCGTGACCAATGATACTTTTTAACTCTTTTTCCAACCTTGCTTCAACAACTTCAGGCAAATCGTCTCCATAGATGCTTCTAGCCATCGCATAGCTCATCGCCCTCATTTCTTCATCGGCACCTTCAATTTTCGGCGTATATAAGTCGTCTTTAATCGGCTTAACTTCTTCAATCATATCAGCAACTTTTTGCGTATTGGCTACGACAATTTCCTTGGCTTTATCAGCACCTAAAAATGAGAAGCACTCCAACATTTCATCTGTTGTGCGGAAATGAACGTCCGGTAGCTGATGACGATTAAGCGGATTAGCGCCACCCTGTGAACTAATTAATATTTTTCGATATATTTTATCTTCTGGATTCAGATAATGAACGTTTCCAGTAGCAACTACAGGCTTCTCTAACTTTTCACCGAGCTTCACAATATTGTTAATAATGTCTTTTAACGCTCGCTCATCTCGCACCAGCTCTAGTTCGATGAGGTGCTTGTAGTTTTCAGGCGGCTGTACTTCAATGTAATCATAGAATTCTGCCGCTTCTTGCACTTCATCGATACCTTTTTGCATCATTCCTTCGAATACTTCACCGCGGTCGCAAGCAGTCCCGATTAAAATCCCTTCTCGAAACTTTTGAAGTTTGGAACGCGGGATACGCGGTACACGATAGAAATAGTTTAAATGAGACATTGAAATGAGCTTAAACAAGTTTTTTAAGCCTGTTTCATTTTGAGCCAACATCGTTACATGATACGGGCGTGCGCGCTGGTAAGCATTCCCTTCTCCCATATAATCGTTAAGCTGATTATGATTTAAGATATCACGTTCAAACGCATCTTTTAACATTTTGACTAGTAAATAACCAGTTGTTTCAGCATCATAAATCGCACGGTGATGCTGGACTAGCTCTACATCAAACTTTTTCGCTAACGTGTTCAAACGATGATTTTTCATATGTGGATATAAAAACCTTGCTAGCTCTAAGGTATCAATCACACCATTTTGCACTTTTTCAAATCCAGCTCGCTGTAATCCTGCATTTAAAAAGCCCATGTCAAAGCTCGCGTTATGTGCAACTAAAATGTCATTTCCAATCCAATCGCTGAACTTCTTTAATACCTCTGAAGCATCAGGCGCATCTTGGACCATATCGTCTGTAATGCCCGTTAATTCAATTGTTGTAGCTGAAAGAGGGTGATGCGGGTTAGCAAAGCTTTCAAACTTATCAATGATTTCTCCCTCTTTCATTTTAACAGCAGCCAGCTCAATGACCGTGTCATACACGGCTGATAAACCAGTTGTTTCTACGTCAAATACGATATACGTGGCATCTGGAAGCGAAACATCTTGAGGATTATATGCAATCGGCACACCGTCATCCACGAGATTTGCTTCGACACCATATAAAATTTTAATCCCGTTTTTCTTTCCCGCACCGTATGCTTCAGGGAAAGATTGTGCTACAGCATGGTCCGTTACGGCAATGGCTTTATGTCCCCACTTTTTAGCTTGACCAACCAATGTGCTTACCGATGTTACAGCGTCCATTTGACTCATCGGTGTATGGAGATGAAGCTCAACACGCTTTTCGTCATCAGAAGCTTTATCCTGTCTTGTAATTGGTGAAATTTCATTCACATCGTTTCCAATCATAACAAGATCGCGTACAAACGTATCATTTTGTACACTGCCTCGTACTTTCACCCACATGCCTTTTTTAATTGCTTGAAGCAGTGGAATATCTTCTTTATCGCGTGAGAACATCTTAATCATAATGGAATTTGTATAGTCTGTAATTTTAAAGATTAATAGCGTACGGCCGCTTCGAAGCTCTCTTGTTTCAGCATCAAATACATAGCCTTGTACAGCAATTCTCTTCTCTTCATCAACAATGGTATCAAGTGAGACCACTTCATCTTTAATTGTATAACCGATTGTAAGCGGACCTTTTGGTAAATCTGGCCCATCACTTTTATCGTTTTCTTTATTCTGCATTTCAGTAATGGCCTGAAGCACTTTTTCTGTATCTTCCTGCTTGCGCTGCTCAACAAACTGTTGAAAAGCTTCCTCAGAATGCACAACCTCTGTTACCAGCTGCATCTGTGGAAAACCATAGGACGAATA
This sequence comes from Priestia sp. KCTC 13724, assembly GCF_056820425.1. Taxonomy (NCBI): domain Bacteria; kingdom Bacillati; phylum Bacillota; class Bacilli; order Caryophanales; family Bacillaceae; genus Priestia; species Priestia sp. KCTC 13724. The sequence goes on from NZ_JBXDLD010000016.1 coordinate 64,831, forward strand.
CTGGTCGGCAATTAGCTGACCATATTTTTTTCGCAGAGCCGTTCCTTCCGCCTCATGTCTTGCATTTAATACTAGCTTTACACCATTTAGCGTTGGCCTTTGTCCTTGTAAAAGCGACATAAGTAAAGGCGAAATACCTTGAAGTTCACTGATACAATGTTGCCAGTAGCTTTGAATGTCGTCCTGTGTACATTCTTTCGTCTCTGCCGTAATAGAAAAAGAGACGTTTGCTATATGTGAGAAAGCTGACCGAATACGTGTTTGAAAAAGCTCATACACATTAAACGGAAGCACTCGTTGAAATTGAAAGTAAAAGTGCCATTTTTTTTGTTCTTTATTAATGACTACCTTCTCAATTGAGGCTTGGTCAAAATAAGGAACAACTTGGTCACTCGTTAACTCTAACTGCTGCAGCAGTAGCTTAAAACGCTCTTTTTTTCCTAGCGTTTGTTCTCCCAAAACTTCTGCCTCCTTTAAAAAATAATGCACTTCATTTTAACATAAACCTAGCATCGGCTGTTGACGCAATGCTTATAAAATCAAACGAAAATCGCTCAACTGCAAATACGAAACTTGTCATATTTGCATTGAGCGATTTTAAAATTAGCGTAAATTACTTAGCTAACATTTCCATAATTTTCGATTCTACTTCATCAACATGGACTTCAAATGATTCCCCTGTTTGACGCATTTTCACTTCTACAATTCCTTCTGAGGCACGTTTACCAACCGTAACGCGCACTGGAATTCCAATTAGATCTGAATCTGCGAATTTAACTCCTACACGTTCTTGTCGATCATCAAGCAGCACTTCTACACGACGATCTAATAACTGGTTATATAACGTTTCACCAAGCTCGCGCTGCTCATCATTTTTCACATTTACCGTGATAACATGGACATGATAAGGCGCAACAGCTTGAGGCCACACAAAACCTTTCTCGTCATTAAACTGCTCAGCAATCGCTGCTAATGTACGCGATACACCAATTCCGTAACAGCCCATAATCATTGGCTGAGAACGGCCATTTTCATCTAGGTATGTTGCGCCCATTGCTTCGCTATAGCGCGTACCTAATTTAAATACGTGACCCACTTCGATTCCTTTAGCAAACTTAATAATACCTTGTCCATCTGGAGAAACGTCTCCCTCTTGAATAAAGCGGAAGTCTTCATATGTTGCTGTAAAATCTCTCTCTGGATTCACGCCTTGGTAGTGAACACCATCTTCGTTCGCTCCGCATACGCCATTTACAACAGCTTTTACTGCATGATCTGCGACTACTTCAATCTTCTCGCTTACTTGAATAGGACCAAGTGACCCAATTTGAGCTGCCATCACTTCTTTTGCTTCCTCTGGCGTTGCAAGCTCAACAACTGTTGCTTCAAAATAATTTTTTACTTTGATATCATTAATCTCATGATCTCCACGAGCTAAGACCAACACAAAGCGATCATCTACCTTAAATAGCAGCGACTTAATGCATGATGATGCTTCGACATTTAAAAACGACGCAACTTCTTCAATTGTGCGCGCATCAGGCGTATTTACTTTTTCAAGTTCAACAGGTGCTTCGTTTGATTTCTTATACTGCGTTACGACTGGAGCCATTTCAATATTTGCAGCATAAGAAGATGTATCTGAATAAGCAATTGTATCTTCACCGATTTCAGATAGCACCATAAACTCATGCGTATCTTTTCCACCCATTGCCCCTGAATCTGCAATAACTGCGCGGAAGTTTAATCCGCAACGCTCAAAAATGCGGCTGTATGCTTCGTACATCTTATCATACACTTCATCTAAGCTTTCTTGTGAAGCATGGAAAGAATAAGCATCTTTCATCACAAACTCACGACCACGTAATAGTCCAAAACGCGGACGTTTTTCATCACGAAACTTTGTTTGGATTTGATATAGGTTTAAAGGTAATCTTTTGTATGATTTTACTTCATCACGAAGCAAGCTTGTAATAACTTCTTCATGCGTTGCGCCTAAAGCAAATTCACGGCTATGGCGATCGTTCATACGCATTAATTCTGGTCCATATGAATACCAACGGCCAGACTCTTTCCACAACTCTGCTTGTTGAAGTGCAGGCATTAGCAATTCAACTGAGCCAGCACGCTCCATTTCTTGTCTTACAATTTCTTCAACTTTTTGAAGCACTTTTTTACCTAAAGGTAAGAAGCTGTATACACCACTAGCATTTTGGCGAATAAAGCCTGATCTTACTAAAAGCTGATGACTTTTTACTTCTGCATCAGCAGGTACTTCTCTTAATGTAGGAATTAATGTTGCACTTTGTCTCATAACCTTGCACCTCTTTACTCACTTCTCTATTTTCATAGTTTATCACGCTTTTACAACCACAGTAAGCCCCTATTTACAGGGGCTTACCTTTGTTCATCACGTATTCCCTATTTGTTTTTATAAAAAGAAACTTTGAATGTCATTCCACGTTACTACAAGCATTAATAGCATAAGTAACGCAAATCCAATAAAGTGAACTACACCTTCTTTTTGACGATCAATCGGCTTACCCCGTACTGCTTCAACTGCAAAGAACACGAGACGTCCACCATCTAAAGCCGGAATAGGTAATAGATTCACGATTCCTAAGTTGATGCTTAAAACAGCCGCCCACTTCATTAGGTAGTAAATACCTGACTGTGCCACTTGGTCAGTAGCTGCATAAATACCAACAGGACCTGAAAGCATATCAAGTGAAAACTGTCCTGTCACTAGCTTTCCTAACCCAGTCACAATTTCTTTCATCCACGTTGCTGTTTCAGTTGCGCCGTTTGTGATAGAGCCAATTACCGACTTTTCAACAGGTGCATACACACCTATTAAACCGATTTTTTCTTCTCCCATTTCACGACTATCCGGTGTTACCTCTATTTCACGCGTTTCATCACCGCGATTAACAGTGAACGTAATCTCTTGCTCTGGATGCTTACGGATGACTTCAACAACATCTTGCCATGTCGAAACAGCTGCACCATCAATTGCTTGTACTTCATCACCTTGTTTCAAGCCCGCTTCAATAGCAGCGCCGTCCTTTGTTAATTCACCAAGTACCGGCTTATCAACTGCATAGCCTTGTGAAATCCCTAGCACCACAAAAATAACGAAAGCTAGCACAAAGTTCATTAAAGGACCTGCAAAGATAGCCATAGCACGTTGTCCCAATGTTTTGGAAGCAAATTGACGACTGTACGGTGCGATTTGAACCTCATCACCATCAACAATAAAGTACGACTCTTCAGCTACTCTAAAGGTGTGTAATCGTTCTTCATCTTCTGATTCATATCCTTTAATAACCATTTCATGCTCTAAGTCTGCATGCTCTACTTCAATCACTCTAGCATCTGGATATTGCTCTTTATTATTAATAATGACTTTTTCTACCTTTTCATCATTATTAAACAGTAAGCCAATAACCTGACCCGGTTTCACATCAATCATTTCCGGATCTTCCCCGGCCATACGTACGAATCCACCTAATGGCAATAAGCGAATTGTATAGACTGTTTCATCTCGTTTGAACGAAAGAATTTTCGGCCCAAAGCCGATAGCAAATTCACGGCATAGAATTCCAGCTCGTTTCGCAAAAATTAAATGCCCTAACTCATGGAAAAAGACAAGAGCACCAAAGATAATAATAAACGCAATGACCGTATTCAATGGGTATGCCCCCCTTCTTATGATAAGGTGAAACGTTAATCAGAAATGTACGCCTTCTTAAGTTATCATACTAACTTTAATTAGTACGAGCTAAAAGGTTTACAAGTTTTCTTGTTTCTAAATCTACTTCTTTTATTGTAGACAAGCAAGGATTTTTTATAACCTGATGCTCATTCATTGCTCGTTCAATCACATCTTCAATCTCTAAAAACGTAATAGCCCCATCTAAAAAGGCCTGAACAGCGGATTCATTTGCTGCGTTTAAAACCGTTGGCATCGTACCGCCTACTTTACCTGCTTCAAAAGCAAAACGCAAACATCTAAAGCGGTCTTGATCCATTTTCGAAAAGTGTAGCTGTCCAATATCAGCCAAGCTTAAACGATCTGTGCCCTGCAGCGGTAAGCGTTTTGGATAGGTTAACGCATATTGAATTGGCACGCGCATATCTGGTGTTCCAAGCTGTGCAATTACACTAGTATCAGCAAACTCCACCATTGAATGAATAATACTTTCTTTATGTAATAATACATCAATTTGTTCATACGGAATATCAAAAAGCCAGCGTGCCTCAATGACTTCTAGTCCTTTATTCATCATAGTAGCTGAGTCAATTGTAATTTTTGCGCCCATCGACCAATTTGGATGATTTAACGCTTCTTGAACGGTTACACCTTTTAACTCTTCTCTTGTTTTATCTCGGAAGCTACCGCCAGAAGCTGTTAAGATTAAACGATCGATTGCTTTATCATCTTGCCCTTGAAGGCTTTGAAAAATAGCTGAATGCTCGCTATCTACTGGTAAAATGTCCACTCCATACTCCTTAGCCGCACTCATAACAATATGGCCTGCTGTAACTAACGTTTCCTTATTGGCTAACGCAATTGTTTTTCTCATTTTAATCGCTTCAAGCGTTGGTACTAATCCAACACTTCCCACAACGGCATTCACTACTACTTCCGTTTCCGGGTGTGTCGCTACCGCCACCAAACCTTCTTCACCATACATGAACGTTACGTTTGGAAACTCCGCCTGCAGTGTTTCACTGTCTTCTTTGTTCATAAGTGAGACAAGAGATGGCTTACATACTTGAATAATCTTGCGTGCTTCTTGTACATTTCGACCAAATGACATAGCTACAAGTTCAAAAGAATCACAGTGAGCTTGAACAACGTCAACTGTTTGAAGTCCAATCGAACCTGTAGCACCTAATAAAGAAAGTTTCTTCAAATATATTCACTCCCATTACTTCAAAGACATGTTTTTACTGAGTAGACAAGCCTTAGCTATTTTTAATTATGGTTCTACTAGAGAGATAAAAGAAACGCCAGAATTGGCATAATAAATAGCAGACTGTCAAATCGGTCTAGTATTCCTCCATGCCCCGGTAAGAGTTTACCTGAATCTTTTACTCCATAATGTCGTTTAAATGCCGACTGTACTAAATCTCCCATTTGTCCAAACAAAGAGATGATGATTCCAATTAAAAGTACTGCGCCCATGGACTGCTCAATGCCCGACGTGACTTTAAAAATAACCGCAACTACTAATGCACATACTACTCCACCAACAAAACCTTCAATTGTTTTATTAGGACTAATCTCAGGCCACAGCTTTCTCTTCCCCATTGCTCGTCCGATAAAGTAAGCGCCAGAATCAGTTGCCCAAATTAAAAGAAATGCGAAAAATAAATATGTTAACCCATGCTCTGCACGAACTTCAATAAAGTAGTGAAAGCCTAGCCCTACGTAAATGGTCGTTAATAAAAGAAAACCTACGCCATCAAATGTAAATACATTTTTTACAACTACTGTATACATTAATAATAACAGCGTAGCAAATAGAGCTACTTCTACTTTATGTTCACTTACCATTTGAAATGCAACATCTGAGCTATTTGGTAGTAAAAACACCCACGTTAGTAGGAAACTGATAATGCTGGGAAAAGACAATGGTTTGATTTTTTTCATATTTAACAGTTCAACAACACCAATTGTTGCTAACAAATACATTAAAGCAGTAAATGGCATGCCACCAATCATGACAATAGGAACAAACACCGCTAGCGCAACAATGGCTGTAATGATTCTTTGTTTCATGTTAGTTCAACACCCTCTTAGACTCCACCAAAGCGACGCCCACGATTTTGGAACGCCTCAATTGCTTCAATTAAATGATTTTCTTTAAAATCTGGCCATAATACATCTGTAAACCAAAATTCAGTATAAGCTAACTGCCAAAGCATAAAGTTACTTAAGCGCAGTTCACCACTTGTTCGAATTAACAAATCTGGATCTTGTAAGCTCTTACTCATTAAATACGAAGAAAACAATTCGTCATTAATTTCAGAAGGATTTAAATTGTTAGATTCAACATCCTTCGCAATAGCCTGGACAGCCTTAACGATTTCATGTCGACTTCCATAATTAAGTGCAAAGTTCAAAATAAGGCCTGTATTATCTTTTGTTTCATCAATTGCCTTATCAACTGCACGTAATGTATGAGAAGGTAGTTCACTCTTATCTCCCATAATGCGCACCTGAACATTTTCTTCAATCAGCTCCGGTAAAAAAGTCGTTAAAAATTCCTCAGGTAACTTCATAAGGAATTCTACTTCCACCTTTGGTCGTTTCCAGTTCTCTGTTGAAAAAGCATATAAAGTTAGCGCTTTAACGCCCAATTGACTTGCTGCTTTTGTAATTTGTCGAACGACTTTCATTCCCTCATGATGTCCCATCATTCTAGGAAGTGCTCTTTTTTGTGCCCAGCGCCCATTACCATCCATAATAATTGCAATATGTTTTGGTACAGCCTGCTTCTTCACTCGCTCTTTTCGTTCCTCAAAAGACTGTGTGCCTGGATCTTGACTTTTTTTCCATGCTTGAATTTTTTTTAACATGCAAAGGTCCCCCGTTGTATGTTCTCATTGACATTTTGTTCTTTGTCATTCGATATTTTGTCTTACTACACATTATTAACAAAAAAACCCCCTGTAAACAATAGAGGGTCTTTTACAATATATTTTACATTGAAATGACTTATACCGCCATAATTTCCTGCTCTTTATCTTTTGTCACGCTATCAACTTTAGCAATGTGGTCATCCGTTAACTTTTGAATATCATCACTATATCCGCGAAGATCATCTTCTGTAATTTCACCGTTTTTCTCTAACTTTTTAAGGTCATCGTTTGCATCACGACGAATATTACGAACTGCTACTTTCGCATCTTCAGACGCTTTCTTCACTGTTTTAACAAGCTCTTTACGACGCTCTTCTGTTAAAGCAGGAATTGATAAACGGATGATTGAACCATCGCTTGTTGGCGTTAGGCCTAGGTCAGATTTCATAATTGCTTTTTCCACTTCACCAAGCTGTGATTTATCATAAGGTTGGATTACCAACATACGAGCTTCCGGTACGCTAACTTGTGCAAGTTGATTAATTGGTGTTGGAACACCATAATATTCAACCGTCACGCGGTCTAATAATGAAGCACTCGCACGTCCAGCACGAATTGAAGCTAATTCACGACTATATGACTGAAGTGCTTTTTCCATTCTTTCCTTTGCATCTTGCAACACTTGTTTTGCCATCATTATTTCCCCCTTACAATTGTTCCAATATTTTCGCCTGTTACGGCACGTTTGATGTTTCCTTCTTCCGTAATCGAGAAGACGATTAGCGGAATATCATTATCCATGCATAGAGAAGAAGCAGTCGAATCCATTACAGCTAGTCCATCCTTTAAGACATCAATGTATGTTAATGTTTCATACTTTACTGCGTCTGGAACTAGTTTCGGATCAGCATTGTATACGCCATCAACATTATTTTTCGCCATTAGAATTACATCTGCTTCAATTTCAGCCGCACGCAACGCAGCTGTCGTATCAGTAGAGAAGTAAGGATTTCCTGTACCTGCTGCAAAGATTACAACGCGTTTCTTCTCAAGGTGACGAACCGCTTTTCTTCTTATGTATGGTTCAGCAACTTGTCTCATTTCGATAGATGTTTGAACGCGAGTTTGTACTCCAATGTTCTCTAAGCTATCTTGAAGTGCTAGTGAATTCATAACAGTTGCAAGCATGCCCATGTAATCTGCAGCTGCACGGTCCATTCCCATTTCGCTACCAATTTTACCACGCCAAATGTTTCCACCACCAACGACTACTGCTACTTCAACGCCTAAGTCATAAACGTCTTTCACTTGCTCTGCAACCGACTTAATGATAGAAGGATTAATACCAAATCCGTCTTCTCCTGCTAATGCTTCGCCACTTAATTTTAATACAATACGATTATATTTTGCTTGACTCATGCCTAACCTCCATCGTCAACGGTGAGATCCATTTTTTTAAAAAAGGGAACACAGAGTGTTCCCCATTTAATCACATTCTTACTTTTTAACTTGGCTCATTACTTCTTCAGCAAAGTTGTCTTGACGCTTCTCAATACCTTCTCCTACTTCAAAGCGTACAAAGCTCTCTACTGTTGCACCTTTGCTCTCAACGAATTGACGAACTTTTTGATCAGGATTTTTAACAAATGTTTGATCTAATAAGCAGATATCTTCGAAGAATTTGCTTAAGCGACCTTCAACCATTTTTGCAACGATTTTTTCTGGCTTACCTTCGTTTAATGCTTGCTGTGTTAATACTTCACGCTCACGCTCAGTCTCTTCAGCAGAAACTTCGTCACGAGATACATATTTAGGGTTGATAGCAGCGATGTGCATTGCAACATCTTTTGCAGCTTGCTCATCAGTTGTACCAGATAATACTGTTAATACACCAATGCGTCCACCCATGTGTAAGTAAGCACCAAATGCGTCAGCATCTGTTTTGCTTACTACAGCGAAACGACGTAGAGAAAGTTTTTCACCAATTGTAGCGATTGCTGAGTTAATGTGCTCTTCTACAGTAGCTCCATTTTCCATTTTTTGAGCAACAGCTTCTTCAACGTTAGCTGGTTTGTTAGCTAAGATATGTGCAGCAAGTTCTTTTGTTAACTTCTGGAAACCTTCGTTTTTCGCAACGAAATCTGTTTCAGAGTTTACTTCAAGGATAACTGCTTCGTTACCTTGTGTTTCAATGTAAGTTAAACCTTCAGCAGCGATACGATCAGATTTCTTAGCCGCTTTAGCAATACCTTTTTCACGTAAGAAATCGATTGCTTTTTCCATGTCACCGCCAGTTTCAGTTAATGCTTTTTTACAATCCATCATACCAGCGCCAGTTTTTTCACGTAATTCTTTTACCATTTGAGCTGTAATTGCCATAATAAATAGCCTCCTTATTTGGGTATGTACTCTATATCAATTAATTAAATCTTTTCAAAAAAAGGTGATAAAAGGCTATTCCCTCTTATCACCTTTCGTGGAATTAAGCAGTAGTTGTTTCAGTTTCAACTGCTGTTTCTTCACCTTGTTTTGCTTCTAAGATTGCATCAGCGATTTTAGAAGTTAAAAGTTTCACAGCACGAATTGCATCATCGTTTGCAGGGATTACATAATCAATTTCGTCTGGATCACAGTTTGTATCTACGATACCAACGATTGGGATGTGTAATTTTTTAGCTTCTGCTACTGCGATACGCTCTTTACGAGGATCGATGATGAATAATGCATCAGGAAGTTGTTTCATATCTTTGATACCGCCTAAGAATTTCTCAAGACGCTCTAACTCTTTTTTAAGTTGAACTACTTCTTTCTTAGGTAGTACTTCAAAAGTACCGTCTTCTTGCATTCTTTCGATGTCTTTTAAACGCTTAATACGTTTTTGGATTGTAGAGAAGTTTGTTAATGTACCACCTAACCAACGTTGGTTAACGAAGTACATACCAGCGCGAGCTGCTTCTTCTTTAACAGAATCTTGAGCTTGCTTTTTAGTACCTACGAATAACATAGTACCGCCATCAGCAGCTAATTCTTTAACGAAGCGGTAAGCTTCTTCTACTTTCTTAACTGTTTTTTGAAGATCGATAATGTAGATACCGTTACGCTCAGTGAAGATATATTTCTTCATTTTTGGGTTCCAACGGCGAGTTTGGTGACCGAAATGTACACCAGCTTCTAGTAATTGTTTCATTGAAATTACTGACATGTGTTTTTCCTCCTAATGGTTTTGATTATCCTCCGCTCATTTCATCTTTAGCCAAAACTACAAAGCGTAGCACCAATGACTAAATCAATGAGCGTGTGTATTAACACCAAAAACAAATATAGCACACTCACTTTTCACAAGCAAGCCTAAAATGCAGTTTATTGTTGAAATTTCAACAATAACTCAATTTCAGTTTTTCCTCTATATAGATTTTTCGCAATTTCTTCGATTGTTAAACCTTTTTTTTGCAGAGAAAGCGCAATTTCTTGTACTTCATTTCTAGATAATTTACTAGCTTCTTCCTTTGTCAGTTCGTTTTCACTTCTTTCAACTTCTTCGGTCATCTCTTGTTGAAGAAGTTCTGCAAAAGACTCTTGTGGTTCGCTTTTTAAATCTATTTTTTGATAAGCAATATCTAACTTTTCTTTCCCTTCCTCATCAGAAGGTGGTTTTGTTATAGACACACCTGGCTGTTCAGCTTCTATTCGCTTCATTCTTTGCTGCACCTTTAGTAGAAAAGCATCGTTTTGAGCATCCACTTCCGCTAAATAAGTCGCCATTGTGCTATCCATTTCCTCTATTATTTCACGCTGTTTTTTTTCTAAAGCATTTACCGAATACAGCTGCTGACGCAACCGCCAAACAACTAGAAGCGTCACACTGTGTAAAACAAAGCTAATCATTAATAAGATATACATTGTAAAATCCCTCCAACTTACATCATTTTATTTAACGTATTTCTTAGTTTGAACAAAGCTTTTGAGTGTATTTGTGAAATACGTGATGTGGATAAACCTAAAACGTGTCCAATTTCAGTAAACGTCAATTCTTCTTTATAAAATAATGAAATGACAAGCTGCTCTTTCTCATTAAGCTTTTCAATTACCCGAACCAGTTCCGCAAAGTATTCTTCTTTTAAAAGATGGTCTTCAGGAGTAATCATTCTCTCGTCACGGATTGTATACGATTGGTGATCACCTTCATCATGCTCTTTTATTGGTTCTTCAATTGATAAAACATTAGCGAAAAAACCTTCATTCATCACATGAATGACTTCTTCTTCTGTCATCTTTACTTCACTAGCAATCTCTTGAACAGTAACATTTCGTAAATAATGTTGTTCAAGTTTTTCAATCGTATGCTCCACTCTTTTGGCTTTTTCACGTGCGCTTCTAGAGAGCCAATCTTCTTTTCTTAATCCGTCTAAAATAGCACCTCTGATACGGAACGATGCATACGTATCAAATTTCAAATCACGTTTATGGTCAAATTTTTCAAGTGCATCATACAACCCCATTAAGCCAAGGCTTTTTAACTCTTCTTTATGTACATTTCGAGGTAAACCCACTCCAATTCGTTGCACATGGTAATTGACAAGCGGCATATATTGCTTCACAAGCAAATTACCAGCCTCTTCATCTCGTTCTTTTGACCATTTTTCCCACCGTTTCTTTTCATCCATTACATTTACACTTGTCATGACGGCTTCTCCCCCTTCTTTCGTACAATAAATAGCTATCCTTTTAGCTTACTGGCTAGATTTCAACCACACCTTTGTTTACCGTTCGAACCATTAGTCGTGAAGTTGTGGGATCGAATTCAATTGTTCTGCCGTTTGTTCCTCCCACATCTTTTGATATTAACCTAATATGATGCTGTTTTAACTCCTGCTCCACAGCTATAATATTTCGAGCGCCAATTTTCATAAAATCATTATTTGAAGTAAATTGAAACATCTGCGCACCACCTGCTATTTTGGCACATAAGCGTCTTTTATTTACACCTAAATGTACGAGCATTTCAATCAAATCAATAATGGCTGTATCTGCATACTTAGCCCGGTTGAATGACTCTTTCACATGCCGAGAATCCGGCAGCATAATATGAGCTAGACCCGCTACCTTTAAGATGTCATCATATAATACAACTCCTACGCACGAGCCTAATCCTGCTGTGCGAATTAAATCAGGTCCTTGCACAACATTCATATCTGAAATACCAACTTTTACAATATGCTTATCCATGCAATGGTACTCCTAATGCTTGAAATAATGGTTGAATAGAATCGTTGTCTGGAACAAGGAGGAAATTCCCTTTCATAACGGAAGAGTGCGCTTGTTCTTGTAACATTGTTTCAATTATTAAAACCGATTCCATCTGATACCCTTCTTCCAGTAATCCACTCGTCATCGTAGCACCAAGCATATCTACACAAACAGCTGGTAATGAAGGGTAGATATGAAGGTTTGTTAAATCTGCAAGAGCAGTTAAATAGGAGCCACATAAAATATTCCCTATTTCACATAGCGTAGACCGCATTAATTCTGATTCAAGGAAATTCAAACTTTCAATTTCTATTGAAGGTTCATCTAATAAATAGCCTAGTAATGTCTTCGTATCATCTACTGATAATAGAAAAAACAAGCTACCTTGAATATCTCCTTTAATCTGTAATAATAGCTGCACTACTACTCGCTCAGGACCTCCAATTTCTTCAACCGCTTCGTTTATATCAGTAACTTTTACGCTTGGAAGCTGCATCTCAATTCTTTTTTTTACCAAATGAGAAAGGGCCGTGGCTGAATTAGCAGCTCCAATATTGCCTATTTCTCTCAAAACATCTAAATGGATTGCGTCAAACTTCAAATTGTCTAAGTTGGTTTTATTCTTGGTCATCCAAACCTAAAACCTTTCCTAAATTCACTAGTACTATTAAACGCTCCTCTACTTTTACAACACCGCTTATATAATCAGCTTCAATACCTTCGATGACTTCAGGTGCTGGTTCAATATGGTCATCATAAATATCTAACACATCGTTTGCTGCGTCTACGATTAAGCCAACTTCAATACCGTTTATTATGACAATAATAATTCGTGTATGATCTGTATGAGTTTGCTCTTGCAAGCCAAACTGCTTTCTCAAATCTAGAATTGGAATTACTACTCCACGTAGGTTGATGACGCCGCGCACATATTTTTCTGTTCGAGGGACTCGCGTGATATGTTGCATTTTCTCAATTGATTTAACCTGCTCTACTGCAATTCCATACTCTTCGTTCCCCAGCTGAAATACAATGAATTTTGTCTCCATTTTGCTCTCCTCCACTACGGTTTAAAACGTTGTTTTCCCAAACATTATTATTTAATTAAAGCATTACAATCAATAATTAACGCTACTTGCCCATCACCTAAAATTGTTGCTCCTGAAATGGCAAACGGAGAAGTTAAGTAATTGCCTAATGATTTTAAAACGATTTCTTGCTGACCTATAAACGAGTCAACAATTAAACCGGCTGTCTTATCACTTTTTCGTACAATCACAACAGGATAAACATCTTTTTCCTCAGAAGTTTCCGGTACGTCAAACAGCTTTTTTAGGTTTAATAGCGGTATGATTTTCCCTCGGAAATCAATAACTTCTTGCCCGTGAGCTTTCATAACGTCTTTTTTATTTACAAGTGCTGTTTCAATGATAGATGACAATGGAAGTGCATAGCGTTCATCTTGCATATTAACAAGCAACGCTGAAATGATTGATAATGTTAAGGGTAGTTGGATAGAAAAAGTAGATCCATAGCCTGGTATTGAATCAATTGTCACCGTTCCACCTAAGGACTCAATTGTATTTTTGACAACATCAAGCCCTACACCACGCCCTGAAACATCAGAAATTTGTTCGGCTGTGGAAAAACCAGATGCAAACATAAGATCATATACTTGTTGATCTGTTAAACCTTGAGCACCTGTTTCTGAAACAATTCCTTTTTTCAGGGCTTTTTCTAAAATTTTATCGCGGTCGATCCCTGCACCATCATCTTCAAGGTCGATGAACACATGATTACCACTATGATATGCTTTCAGTCGAACTGTACCTTCCCTCTTTTTCCCATTCTGTTCACGCACGTCCGGCATTTCAATCCCATGGTCTAGCGCATTGCGAAGCAAGTGGACCAGGGGATCACCAATCTCATCAATAACCGTACGATCAAGCTCTGTTTCAGCACCGATAATCTGCAAGTTGATTTCTTTCCCTAAATCTTTTGCTAGTTGACGAACCATACGTGGAAAACGATTAAAAACAGTCTCGACTGGAACCATACGCATGTTTAAAATAATAGACTGCAAATCTCCAGAGATACGCGACATCCGCTCAACAGTTTCCTCTAACTCTTGATTATTTAAGTCTTTTGAAATCTGCTCAAGGCGCCCTCTATCAATAACTAGCTCTTCAAATAAATTCATTAAGCTATCTAAGCGATCGATGTTCACTCGGATTGTTTTATTAATAGGTGCAGTTTTTGCTGGTGCAGTTTCTTTGACATTAAGGTCATCAGCACGCTTTGTATTAGACTGTTGAGGGCGTGACGTTTGTTTTTCACTATCGGTTGCTACATTTTCTTTTGGCTCCACAGTATTAATCTGAACATGCTCTACTTCAGAGATTTGCATCAGCTGCTCTTTTAACGAGCTTTCCTCTTCTTTTGATACCAATACAGCCGTAAATTGTTGATCAAACTGTTCTTGTTCTATATCTTGAACTGATGGGTTTGACTTAACCACTTCACCAGCTTGCTCAAACACGTCAAATACCATATATGCTCGCGCTGCCTTTAATAAGCAGCGCTCATCTAATGTAACGGTTACCTCATATACAAAGAATTCTTGTTGTAACGCTTGGTTTAGAAGGTCCGTTTCAAATTCATCATATACAATGCTAGGTGATACGACTTTACTTTCTGTAGCTGCTGCCACTTCTAATCCTCCGCTTTCTAAAGCCTGGAGTTTCGTTACAATCTCTTGTACATCATATCCTCCGTCACCACCTGCGGCGATTGACTCCACCATGAGGTCTAAAGCATCCACTGATTCAAACACTAAGTCGACAACGCGTGTATTTACGCTTAATTGCTGGTTACGAATCGCATCTAGTACATTCTCCATTTTATGAGTAAGGTTCGCTAAATCTTCAAACCCCATCGTTGCTGACATTCCTTTTAACGTATGAGCTGAACGGAAAATTTCATTTACAAAACTAAGATTATTAACATCCTTTTCAAATTCTAACAACTGTTGATTAATATTCTGTAAGTGTTCCTTACTCTCTTCAATAAATACTTCTAAATACTGACTCATATCCATTGAGTGCTCCCCCTATTTCTGCACGTAATGTAAAATACGATTTGCTACATAATGTAATGGCTGTATTTCATCTACTAACCTTGTGGCGATTATAGACTTTGGCATTCCATAAATAATAGCCGTTTCTTCCGACTCGGCAATCGCTATGGTTTGCCCTTTGCTTTTCATATGAATAACGCCTTCCGTTCCATCTGCTCCCATTCCAGTTAATACAACCGCAACTTTTTCATAGTTAGGACAATCTGCAAGCGACTGAAACAAAGTATCAACTGATGGTCGGTGCCCTTTTACCGGTAACGACTGATCCAAAACAGTTATTAACCCTTCTTTAGATTCTTTTACGGTTAGATGGTAGCCTCCGGGTGCAATATACGCACATCCTGGTTCTAACTTTTGATTATCTCTTGCTTCTTTTACCGAAATAGCAGCTAACCGATCTAATCTAGCTGCTATTGAACTCGTAAAACCAGCTGGCATGTGTTGAACAATTAAAATAGGGACTGGAATCGTTGCAGGAAGCATTGTTAGAACTTCTTGTAATGCTCTTGGCCCTCCGGTTGATGTACCGATGCAAACCACTTTCTTTAACGGCTTTCGGTCTCCCCTTACCATTGATGATTTCACAGGCTTGTCTTTAATTGATTCTTTTGAATTGAAAGGAAGATTTGCTTTGCTCGCAATATAGAGTTTTGTTAATAGCTCATCTTTTACTTTGTCGATATCTAGTGAAATAGCACCTGAAGGTTTGACAACAAAATCAACTGCTCCATACTCCATCGCTAAAAATGTATTATTTGCTCCTTCAAACGTTGTACTAGACAACATTACAACAGGAGTTGGCTTAATTTTCATTAATTCTTTTAACATCTCTAATCCGTTCATCACAGGCATCTCTACGTCAAGTGTCATAACATGTGGATTCAATAGCACAGCTTTCTTTAGTGCTTCCTCGCCGTTTCGAGCTGTCCCCACTACGTTAAACCTACCGTCTTCCTCTAGTAAACTAGTAATAACCTTTCTCATAAACGCTGAATCATCAACGATTAATACTTTAATTTTATTCAACTAGCAAACCCTACCTTTCGAGAAATAACTTCTTCAGCTTGGCTACAAATCCAACGCTGTGATTTCTGGTACTAGACGATGTTGCATATTGATTTACAATATTCTTAATTCCTTGGCTTGCACTGCCTTTTGGATATTGTAAAATGAATGGAACCTGACTATTTACCGAATGAGAAACGCAGCGGTCTTCCTCTATTGTTCCTAACAATTCAATTGAGCACTTCAAAAACTGTTTAACTGCTTGATTAAAGCGTTCATACGTGTTTACACCTTCTTTAATAGAAAGTGACTTATTTACTACCATCTTAAAAGAAGCATTCACACCATATAAATGTAAGAACTTTAATGCAGCGTAACAATCCGTAATTGATGTTGGTTCAGGCGTAGTAATGAGCACCATGTCATCCATTGCCTTTAAAAAAGCAATGACGCCCTCTGTCATTCCTGCTCCCATATCAAAAATTAAGTAGTCATAATCTTGAGAAACGGAGTTAAATTGATCAATTAGATAATGCAAATCATTTTGTTTCCACTCAAATAAAGAAGTAATTCCAGAGCCTCCTGCAATATATGAAAGACCCTTTGGTCCTTGTTTGATGACACGCTGAATGGGCCATTTATTCTCTAACATATCCACGATAGTGTAGGTCGAAGCAATTCCCATTAATACGTCAATATTGCCCATTCCAATATCCATATCAAAAAGCAGCACCCGATATCCTTTCTCTTGTAAAGACAATGAAAAATTCAGCGAAAAATTAGACTTTCCAACTCCCCCTTTTCCACTAATGACTGCTAATGTCTTAGCCTCCGTCCGTTGATTAGAACCATGTTTGACCGCTGCTACCCTTTTTCTTAAAGCTGCTGCTTGATCATTCATGTTTCCAATCTCCAAACAGATAATCCACTATTTTTTCAGCAGTATATTTCTCTAGATCGTCAGGGACATCTTGTCCAATCGTCATAAAAGAAGCTGGCAGCTGACACTCCGTTAGCACATTAATAATTGGACCAAATGTTGTGGTCTCATCTAGCTTTGTCAAAATAATTGAATCAATTGGTATACTACTAAACTGTTGGTAAACTTTACGTAAATCAGCCATTTTTGCCGTCGCTGCTAACACTAAAAAGGTTTCCATGTGTTCATTAAACGACATCATATTGTGGAGGTCATGAATGTATTGGCTGTCTAAAAAGTTCCGTCCCGCTGTGTCTATGAACACAATATCGTATTCATTAAATATCTGAAGCGCTTGCTGAAAATCTTCATTGTTATAGCAAACTTCAATTGGAACATTCAGAATGGACGCATACGTTTTTAACTGATCGATAGCGGAAATACGATATGTATCAGTTGTAATGAACGCAACTCTTTTATTTTGTTCTAAAATACACGACGCAGCTAATTTTGCTAGCGTTGTTGTCTTACCAACGCCTGTAGGACCAACAACGTTAATATATTTCTTTTGAAATACTTTTGAACGTTCTGAATATGATAGGTAATCTTCAAACCAGCTTTTCAGCCATTCAACCACCTGCTTATCGCCTAGCGAAGGTGTTGTATAATATAACTCCATGACTTTATCTCTTACTTCTTTTAACAATCGTTCTTCGATCTCTTGATGTTGCAAATATGAAATAACTTTTTGAACAAGCAACGGATATTCAACAACAGTATTTCTTAATGGGTGCACCGTTGCAATAAGCTGTTTTAATTCATCAACCTGCTTCATAAGCTGTTCATCTGTACGGTTTTTAACGTATTTTTTAGTTTTTTTTACTTGGTCGTCTACCCCAGCAATTACTTCCAACTTCTTTTTAGTAAAGACGCCCATAAATCCACCAACTTTAACAGAACGCGACTTTAAGATCACCGCTTCTGGACCAAGCTCTGCTCGAATAACTTTCATTGCTTCCGGCATTGAAGATGCCACATATTTTTTTACCTTCATGATAAATCAACCACTCCAACGCTCTGAACTTCAATACTTGCTTCTAGTTCGTTATATGATAAAATCGCAACTTGAGGTATATATCTTTCTGTTAGCTGGCGGACATACATCCGTACAGCTGGTGAGCAAAGAACAATCGGTGTTTGATCTTGAAACCCTGCCCCATCAACTTGAGCTACAATATGTTCCACAATGTTTTGGGAAACGTATGGATCCAATGATAAATAGTTCCCATGTTCTGTTTGTTGAACTCCTTCAGCTAGTACTTTTTCAACCTTCCCCGATAGCGTAATGACGCGAAGCAGCTGTTCTCCAGCAGCATACTGGGTGGTAATTTGCCTAGATAATCCTTGACGAACATATTCTGTTAATAGATCCGTATCAGATGTCATCTTTCCATAGTCAGCTAGTACTTCAAAGATAACTGGCAAATTCCGAATCGATACCTGCTCTTTTAATAATTTAGCTAATACTCGCTGGATTTCTCCTACTGAGAGTGGAGATGGGGTAACCTCCTCAATTAAGATTGGATACGACTCTTTTACATGATCAATTAATTGTTTAGTTTCTTGGCGACCTATTAGCTCGTGAGCATATACTTTAATTACTTCTGTAATATGTGTTGATACCACTGAAGGCGGATCTACTACGGTATACCCAAACATCTCTGCTTGCTCTTTAGTTGCTTCATTAATCCACTTGGCTGGCATTTGAAAGGCAGGCTCAATTGTATCAATGCCTTCTATCATATCGTCACCCATTCCAGGACTAATTGCTAAGTAATGATCGAGCAATAAATCACCTCTTGCCATTTCATTCCCTTTAATTTTTAGCCGATATTCGTTTGGCTGTAGTTGAATATTGTCGCGAATTCTTACAACAGGAATTACTAAACCAAGCTCTAAAGCAAGCTGACGGCGAATCATAACGATACGATCTAACAAGTCGCCTCCTTGATTTGTATCTGCTAAAGGAATAAGACCATAACCAAATTCAAACTCGATAGGATCTACGCTCAATAAATTCACAACGCTCTCAGGACTTTTCATATCATCAGCTGGCACTTCTTCTTCTGATGCGGCTTCTTCGTTTAAAAGAAGTTTTGCTTTTTTAGGAGATAAGTAATAACCTCCTGCTGCTAGTAAAAGTGCTAATGGAAGTGTTAATAAATCATTGATTGGCGTAATGAGACCAAGAACAGCAATAGTCGCTCCAGTAACATACAGCATTGTAGGAAACGCAAATAGCTGTCCCGTAATATCTTGACTTAAATTCCCTGTAGAAGCTGCTCTTGTTACAATAATACCTGTAGCAGTGGAAATCATTAATGCTGGAATCTGACTGACCAACCCATCACCAACTGTTAATAAAGTAAACGTTTGGGATGCTTCTCCAATGCTCATACCCATTTGCATCATTCCAATAATGATGCCAAATAAAATATTAATTAGTGTAATAACAATACCAGCAATTGCATCTCCCTTTACAAACTTGCTGGCTCCGTCCATTGATCCGTAAAAATCCGCTTCACGCTGAATTTTCTCACGCCTTTGAATGGCTTCTTTTTCGGAAATCATTCCTGCATTTAAATCAGCGTCAATGCTCATTTGTTTTCCTGGCATTGCATCAAGAGTAAAGCGTGCAGCTACCTCTGAAACGCGCTCAGCTCCTTTTGTAATAACTAAAAACTGAATGATAATTAAAATAACAAAAACAACAAATCCTACAAGTGGATTCCCACTGATAACAAAGTTACCGAATGTCTCTACCACACCGCCGGCATTACCTTCACCTAAGATAGCTCTTGTGGTGGATACATTTAACCCCAAGCGAAAAAGTGTCAGCACAAGCAATAACGATGGAAAAACAGATAGCTCAAGCGGCTCTTTCATGTTCATTGATACAAGCAAAACAAGCAGTGCAAGAGATATATTTACCATAATTAACACGCTCAACAACCAAGACGGGAGCGGAATAACAAGCATAACAATAATGAGTACAACACCTATAACAACTGGTAACTCTCTTGCAGACATGAATCATTTCTCTCCTTATTTCTTATAATCTTCAATACTTATACCTTTTTTTGAATGCGATACACATACGCTAAAATCTCAGCTATCGCTTTAAAAAACTCCTCGGGCACCACATCGCCAACTTTCGTTTGTTCATATAACCCTCTTGCTAAAGGTCGGTTTTCTACCATAATGATTTCATGGCTTTTTGCAACGGCTTTTATCTTTTGAGCTACAAAATCTACTCCGCTTGCCACCACGTATGGAGCATCCATTTTATCTTCATCATATTTTAAAGCAATTGCATAATGAGTTGGATTCGTAATGACAACATCCGCTTTCGGCACTTCTTGCATCATTCTAGACATCGCCATCTCACGTTGTTTCTGCTTAATTTTAGATTTGATGAGTGGATCTCCTTCAACATTTTTATTTTCTTCTTTAATATCTTGCTTTGACATCCGAATGTTTTTTTCAAAATCAAACTTTTGGTACATGTAGTCAAGAACAGATAATAAAAGTAGAACACAAGAGGCTGCAAGGCCCATTTGCAACACTAGTTTTGCTAGCGATACCAGACTGTCTCCGATGCTCCGATGAGATAAAATGAGAACCTCATCAATGTTAATCCATAATACAGCAAACGTAACGGCACCAATTAAGACGATCTTTAACGTTGATTTCAATAGTTCTACAATGGCTCTCATTGAAAAAATTCTTTTAGCCCCTTTAATTGGATCAACCTTCTCCAATTTTTGCTGAAGGGGTTCAGCTGAAAAGAGGACACCCACCTGCATATAATTAGCTGCAAGCGCACCTACCAAGGCAACGAGCATAATAGGTCCGAGTGCATATGCAATTTCAGGAAGAAGGTCTCGTAGCAAAATAAACACACTTTCTTCCGTAACTTCCGTTAGCATATATGTCTGAAAAGATTCCTTTATAATGAGCATCATCTTTTCAAGCGTATGCCGAGCTCCGAATATAAAATAGAGAAAAACAAGAAGTAGCATAATGGCTGTCGTGACGTCTTGACTTTTTGCTACTTGTCCTTTTTTTCTAGAGTCTTGCCTCTTTTTAGGCGTTGCCTTTTCCGTTTTTTCTCCCGCAAAAAACTGCAAATCTAACCGAACGAGAAACATTTTTATACTCCTCCTAGTAAATGAACCATCGTTCGCATCGCCTCTAGCATGTATTCAAAGATTAGCTGCATCATATAAAACATACTTCCCATAACCACGATTAGAAAAATAAACGCCACGATGATTTTGAGCGGAAATCCTACTACAAAAATATTAAGCTGAGGTACCGTTCTTGCGACGATTCCTAGTGCTATATCAACAAGAAATAACGCCCCAACAACCGGGAGCGACATTTGAACCGCTAATAGGAACATCATGCTAAATGTTTTAATAATTGTCGTCACAAACAGTTCGGTTCCAACTGAAAATGAAAGCTCGTTAATCTTTAATACTTCATAACTATGATAAACTCCATCTATTAACAAATGATGACCATTGGTCGATAATAAAAAGAGCAGGGCAAAAATATAAAGGTACTGACCGGTAATTGGACTTTGAGCACCCGTTTGCGGATCCATCACGTTAGCGATAGCAAAACCCATTTGAAAATCAATTAACCCACCAGCAATTTGAATTGCCATGATTACGATATATGCAATTAACCCCATCGAAATTCCAACGAGACACTCCTTAATGACAAGAAGCAAAAAGCGATCATCAAGTGGAATAATTGGAAAATCTAGTGTTGTGACTACAACAAGTGATAAAGCTGCTGCTAGCCCTACTTTGTGAAAAGTTGGAACTGTACGATATGAAAAAAGCGGTACCGTAATAAAGAAAGCGGACAATCGTACTAAAATTAAGAGAAATGCCGGATAAACACTGATTAGCTCCACCATCTTTATCCGATATACCTATGTAGGTTTGAAAAGATATTATACGTAAATGACACCATCTTAGATAACATCCATGGCCCAAAAAATACAATTCCTACAAGTACCGCTACAATTTTTGGCACAAAGGCCAAGGTTTGTTCTTGAATCTGAGTTGTCGCTTGAAAAATACTGACAAGCAAACCGACAACGAGTGCTAATAGCAAAAGTGGACCACACACAATTAAGATTGTATATACGCCTTTTTCTGCTAACGAAATGACAAATTCTCCATTCATGTTTTTCACCTATTGAAAACTTATTAATAATGATTTAACGACTAAATTCCAACCGTCTACTAAGACAAAAAGCAAAATTTTAAACGGCAGAGAAATCATCACTGGCGGCAACATCATCATCCCCATCGACATTAATACGCTGGAAATAATCATATCAATGACAAGAAACGGAACAAAGACCATAAAGCCGATTTGAAAGGCTGTTTTTAATTCGCTAATTGCAAATGCAGGAACCAATGCCGTTAATGGAATTTCTTCTACTGAACTTGGTTTATCCATCTCTGCATATTCTAAAAATAACGCTAAGTCTTTCTGCCTTGTATGAGCACTCATAAACTCTTTCATAGGAAGAGATGCTCGATCGTACGCTTCTGTTAAATTAATTTCTTCATTAAATAAAGGCTGCAAAGCTTCTTTATTCACCTGTGAAAACGTCGGTGCCATAACAAAGAATGTTATGAATAAAGCGAGTCCTAACAGTACTTGATTGGGAGGCATTTGCTGAGTGCCTAATGACGTTCGAACAAACGAAAGAACAATAACAATTCGAGTAAAGCATGTCATTAAAATTAAAATACCTGGAGCAATTGATAGAACCGTTAAAAGCAGCAATAATTGGATTGAGGTTGATACATTTTCAGCATCACTAGCATTAAAAATCTCCATCACTTCATTCATGTTGCTTACGGTTCCTTTCTAATTCTTCCAACTTGGTTTTCCGCTTTTTCATCATCTGATTTAACGATTGTGTAAAAGATTTCATACTTTCAACTGAAATAGCTTCCTTTTCTTTTCGTTCAAATAGTGATGGAAGAACCACTTTATATTCACCATCACTGCGTTGATCTTCGTACTTCTTTAACAGCTGCTCCTTGTCTTCTCCAACTACTTCTGAAAGCAGCTCAATATTTTCTCCTACACCTACAACGAACAGCTGCTCACCGACCTTAACAACTTGAACCGATTTACTATTCCCAAGGTTAGTTCCACCTAAATTTTCCACCAGTTGATTTTGCTTTAATACATTTCCTTTTGACTTCACAAATTTTAAGACAACTAGCAATAAGCCAATAACAAATGCAAAAGCAACTAACATTTTCACCACTTCACCAGCGGAAATAGTCGCACCTTGATTGGTATCACTATCACCAACTGCGTTAGGGTCCAACTCTTTTTCACAAGCGCTTGGATTTTCTATACATTCTTTCACTGAATCCGATGTTTCTGCCGCTTGCACGCTTATACTATTTTGAAACAACAGACTTCCAGCGATAGCTAAAATAAATACGATATATCGCAGCAACGTTTGCCACCTCTTACCTTTTCATAATACAAAGTGGAGCAGAGCAGCTGCTCCACTTTTTTCTTTATCCTACAGCTTTTGAAATGGCTTCAAGCACACGGTCTGCTTGAAATGGCTTCACAATAAAGTCCTTTGCACCAGCTTGAATTGCATCGATAACCATTGCTTGTTGTCCCATTGCTGAACACATAATTACTTTCGCAGCTGGATTCAGTTGCTTAATCTCTTTTAAAGCCGTAATACCATCCATTTCCGGCATTGTAATATCCATTGTTACGAGGTCTGGCTGATGCTCTTTATAAAGATCGATAGCTTGCATTCCATCAGCAGCTTCCCCCACAACTTCATATCCATTTTTCACAAGAATATCCTTAATCATCATGCGCATAAATGCCGCATCGTCTACAATTAATACTCGTTTACTCA
The DNA here is from genome assembly GCF_056820425.1 of Priestia sp. KCTC 13724. Classification (NCBI taxonomy): domain Bacteria; kingdom Bacillati; phylum Bacillota; class Bacilli; order Caryophanales; family Bacillaceae; genus Priestia; species Priestia sp. KCTC 13724. The sequence goes on from NZ_JBXDLD010000016.1 coordinate 88,720, forward strand.
TTTTATTTTCCCCCTATATAAAGTTACTTTAATTTATTAATACGATCACGTTGACTAACTATATCCGTCACGCGAACGCCAAAGTTTTCATCAATTACCACTACTTCACCTTTAGCGATTAGCTTGCTGTTAATCAAAATATCGACCGGCTCACCAGCAAGTTTATCTAACTCAATTATTGATCCCGATGACATCTCTAAAATTTCTTTAACAGTTCGTTTTGTACGCCCTAACTCTACAGTTACTTGAAGTGGTATATCTAACAACATGTCTAAATTATTTGTTTCGGACTGTGATGGTATTTCATTTCCATCAAAAGATGAAAAAGCAACAGGTTGAACATTAACAGGAGCTTCAGGCATAACTGGTTCTTGTTGCAGTGATTCACTCACTTGATTTTGCAAAGGTTGTTGAGATGGTATTTCTTGAACAAGTTCACTCTCTTCTTCTGCGGTCGCAACTGGATTCAGCAATTCATTTACTAACCCTTTTGCAAAAGGAAGAGATAACAATTGCATAATATTAGAATCGATTAGCGTGCCAACTTTTAGATTGAATGAAACTTTAACTAGCACATCGTCCCCTTCTAATAAGTTCGTGCCTTCTCCTTCTGGAAGATCTAAAATATCAAGGCTTGGTGGCGAAATATCTACTTTCTTTTGAAAAATCGTAGACATAGATGTCGCTGCTGAACCCATCATTTGGTTCATCGCTTCTTGAACGGCACTTTGTTTAATTTCATCTAGTAATTCTCCTGGATTTTCACCGTCTCCACCAAGCATTAAATCAGAGATAATAGCTGCATCACTTTGTTTAATAACAAGTAAGTTTCGACCTGAAATTCCTTCTGTATAATGAACTTCTACCGCAACATGCGGATTGGGAAATTCTTCTTTCAGCTCTTCTTTATGAATCAACGAAACATAAGGCGTTGTAATGTCAACTTTTTGATTTAATAAGGTTGACAATGCAGTAGCAGAGCTACCAAATGAAATATTGCCAATTTCACCAAGCGCATCGCGTTCCATCTCTGTAAAGTGTTTACTAATTTCACTTTCTTCTAGGTTGCTATCTGAAGGCATAGGGTCTAATGAAGACGTTCCTTTTAGCAATGCATCGATTTCATCTTGAGAAAGCATATCTCCTGTCATAACGACGTTCCCCCCTTAAACTGATCTAAAATTTGAATCGCCAATTTCCTTTTTAATTGTCCTGGCTGCGCACTAAATTTCGGTACACCTCCAACTTGAACGATGAGAGGTTGATTAACACCTCGGTCCAAGCGAATGATATCTCCCTTATCTAAAGAAAGGAAATCCTCAATGGATATATCAGTCTGTCCTAGCATCGCAACAACAGGAACGGTTGCACCTTGAACTTGTGTTCGAATCTGCTCAACCTCTAATTCATTTGGCTCTTTTTTAGATGATTGCATCCAATAATGCACTGATAGCTTTGAAATAATAGGCTCCAGCGTAACATGTGGGATACATAAGTTAATCATGCCTGTTTCTTCACCAATTTGTACGCTCAGCGAAATGACTACAACAATCTCATTTGGTGATATAACTTGTAAAAATTGTGGATTAACTTCAAGTTCTTCCATTTCTGGATTAATCACAGCAACTGAACTCCAGGCCTCTTCCATAATATCCAGCGTTTTATCTAACAAATTACGAAGTAGTTTTGTTTCAATCTCTGTTAAATTATCTATTTTTTTATTTCCTGCTTCTCCTTTGCCACCTAAAATACGGTCTAGCATCGCGTATGCAATATTCGGATTTACTTCCATAATTACTCTGCCATCCAGAGGTTCGACTGACATGACATTTAAGACCGTCATGCTCGGAACCGAGCGAACAAACTCTTCATAAGGAATTTGATCTGCTGATACAACTGAAACCTGTGTGATTGTTCGCAGTTGAGCTGAAAGTAATGTTGTTAATAATCTCGCATAGTTCTCATAGATCCTTGTTAAACTTCTAATTTGATCTTTTGAAAACCGTAGGGCTCTTTTAAAATCATAGGACCTGACGCGATTTTTCGTGTTTTCATCTTTTAACTGCTGCGCATCCATCTCTCCTGTCGACAGCGCAGACAACAGTGCGTCAATCTCGTTTTGAGACAATACATCACCGGCCAAAAACCTCACCTCCTACCTGCCATTTTTCCATTATTGTAGAACCTTGGAGGTCGTATAAATCTTCACCACATGCCCAGTCTCAATCGAGCTATCGATCTGTTTTGAAATTCGCTCTTCAAGCGCTTCTAAACCTTTTTTTCCCTCGAAATCTTCAGCTGTCATCTCCGATAGTTCTTTAATAATAATGTCTTTTACTTGAAACTCTCTTTTCTGTAGTTCTTCAGCTGCTTTTTTGCTATCCATTTGAATTTTAAATGATAGGCTAATATAATTATTGCTTTTTAAATTTGTTTTAATATCAGCAATGTCAACAGATGAATCAATTACTTCATCAATGGAAGGCGCAGCTTCAGCCGCCGGCTCGCTTGCTAACTTTAGCGTGACAATGACCCCAACACTCCCAATCAATGTTAAAGACAATAAAATAATGATCATAGTGCCAACTAACTTATTTTTAAACACAGCTTATTCCTCCATATCGCGCCGAAGTCCTAACACATTAATCGATTGATAATAAGCGCATACCTTTTCATTCACTTCAGCAATCGACTCTTTTACAACCAACTTTTTATTGTTGGTTAATGTAATAGTTGTGTCAGGAAACGATTCCACTTGCTCTATGTAAATTGCATTTAGCGTAAATTGCTTTCCATTTAACCTTGTTAAAGTCACCATAATTGATAAAAAGCCAAGCTGATCAGCTCAGCTTCTTTCCTCCTAGGCTATCAGTTTATCGTTTTAAGTTGACAAGTTCTTGTAAGATTTCATCAGAAGTTGTAATGATTCGAGTATTCGCTTGGAAACCACGCTGAGATACAATCATTTCCGTAAATTCTTCCGATAAGTCAACATTAGACATCTCTAAAGCACTCGATACAAGCGTTCCTGTTCCGTTTACTCCCGGTTCACTTAAATCAAAAAATTCTGTACCATCAACTTTTGCGCTACCTGAATTGGCTGTTTCAGCAAAGAGATTACCTCCTACCTTTTCAAGGCCATCATTGTTTGAGAATTTTGCTAATCGAACTCTACCCGCTATTTGTAAAGCACCGTCTGAATCAACATAATTTACGACTCCATCTTGACCAATGCTAAAACTTTTAGCTGTATCTGGAATATTTATTGTCCCTATAAACTCCGTTTCATTTCCATTAACGTCATAAACAGAACCAATAAGGTAAAGGCCTTCAGCTGTTACGATGTTTCCACCTTCATCTAAATAAAAATTACCTGCTCGTGTATACAGTGGTCTATCAATTGTTTGGCCATCTGCCCCATTAGCTACAGTAAAGAATCCTTCTCCTGAAATAGCTAGATCAAGTGGGCGACCTGTTGGCTGAATGCTTCCAGAAGTATGTATCGTATCAATTGTTCCAATTTGAGACCCAAGCCCTACCTGCTTTGGATTCACTCCGCCTCGATCCGCTCCCGGTGCACTCGCTCCTGCTATTTGCTGACTAACTAAGTCTTTAAACGTTGTACGCCCTTTCTTAAATCCGTACGTATTAACATTTGAAATATTATTACCGATTACGTCTAGCTTGGTTTGAAAATTTTTCATTCCACTAATTCCAGAATACATTGAACGTAACATGTAACTTCCCCCTTATTTATAGTGTTCAACGAGTGACAGACAAAATATCGTCAAGAGTTAAAGTTGTATGAGACTCATCATCTAACATAAAAGTAAGCTTGCCGTCCTTTACAGAAGTGGCTTTCACAACAGCTTCGCTTTCTTTATTGGTTTCATCTACCCAAGAAACCGTCTTACCAATAAGCTCGCTACCTTTTAGAATTGGAGATTCACTTTGAACTACTTGTAAAAATTTCTCCATCGATGTACTCATATTTGTCATTTGTTCTAGTGTTGAAAACTGAGCCATTTGAGAAATAAACTCCTTATCTTCCATAGGACTAGTTGGATCTTGATTTTGTAATTGAGTAATTAAAATCTTTAAGAAGTCATCTTTTCCAAGCGAGCTTGTTCCTGTTTGCTTTTGCTGCACGGGCTGATTTGCCAAATACAAATCAGACTGAACCTTATTTGTCATATACATCACCTACACATTGTAGTTAATTAACGCTTCTTCTAATGAGTGAGAAAAGATTTGATTAGTTTCGGCTTTTTCGTCTTTTTCTTCAACTCGTTTTTCTTGCTGCTTTTGTTCTTGATGTTCTTCGCCATTAGTCATCCATTGTTCTGCTGTGTGAAAAACGTCAATTTTATCTACTTGCACCTGCTGACTAATAAGCGTTTGTTTCAAAGACCCTAGCTGAGTATCTAAGAGATCTTTTGTCTGAGCAGATGATGCGATAATACGAGCGACAGTCTCATGGTTTCGCTGCACTAGTTCAATTTGAATGGATCCTAGCCTTTCAGGGAAGAGCTTTAAAACTAGCTTCGTTTGAGACGCATTATGCTGAAAAGAAGCTTTCACTAATAGCTCTTGTACCTGCTTCATCACCTGTGATGCCTGCATATCTTTGGGCAAATTCGTATTTACATGAAACGATAGCTGCTGCAACTTACTCATTTCACCCGGTACAAACGTCGCTTTATCAACAGGAATTTTTTGCTTACCTAACTCATCCGTTTCCATGCTTATTAATTGTCTAGTTGGCAGTGAGTGATTATCACTTGCTGAAGCAATTTTTTGTGTAATCAGTTCAATAAGCTGTTTCATTTCTTTACGAGAAAACTGAACAGATTGTATCTCAGGCTGCTGCAGCTTTTCTTGCAATGCTTTTAGTTGACTGGATTCCAATGGAACAAGCTCTCGCAAGGTTTGAAAAAACTGTTGAAATTCCTTAACGAAATTTTTTGCACTTCCTGACAATGTGACATCCGCTAAGTACGCCTGCAAATTCGTAGCATTGGAAAGCAATTGCTTCAGCTTAGATTCTTTTACTCCGCTTGTAGGGAGCTGTTGAATAAGATCAACAAAAGGCTTAAACAAAATACTTTGCTCTTCATTTTCTATCTTTTCAACATTCCCTTCTTCTAAATGAAGCTCAAGAAGCGCCAAAAATTCAGCCAAATCTTCGTTATCATCTACGTTCATCATTTGATTGTTCAAAGGCTGACTAATAGAATGACTGTTCGTGCTGAGATTATCAGTCGTTTCCAGCTCTACGAATAGCATTGCTTGAAATAAAAAAGGATGTTCTTTCTTAACTGTACGATCTACGTTTTGCTTCTCATTCATAACTGGAAGCATAGGCTGCATAGCTACCTTCATTCTTTCACCTCCATTACTCACTTAACGGCTCAGCTAGTAAGCTTGTATAGCGAGCTGCAACGGCAGGGTCCATCTTTTCTAAGACTTTCGTGCGTGCATCCGTTTTTAACGCTTTTAGCAGCAAGATTGCTTCATTTTCTTTTAATTCGGTAAAAATGAGAGCTGCTTTCGTCGGGTTCATCTTTTCATAAGTAGAAACAATGTCTTTCTGTTTATCGTCTCCACCGTCTTGTTCTTGACTAGCAACATCTTTCTCATCTTCTGAATCTCTAATCTTAATTTTTAACTCATCAATCTCGCGCTCTTTAGCCGTTATTTTTTCTTCTAAACTTCTAATATTGTCTTCTTTCTTTTGAAGCTTTTCATTCAGGCTCTTTATTTGATTTTCTAACTCTTTATTCGCCTGTTGCTGATTAGTAGATTTTAAGCTTTCATTATCGTCTCCTATTAAAGGAAGAGATGAAGTTACCGACGAGATTTTCTCTTGAACATCGACTCCACTAATTGTTAGACCAATATAAATAGCTGTAATAATAAACAGCAGGGGTATAAAAATAATAAACAAGAAGACTTGCCACTTACTATTTCTTTTTTCTTCTATTTCTTCATATTCATCTTGCTTTTTTCTAGCCATCTTCTCACCTAATTTCTGTGTAGCATAAACTGTTGCAGAGAAATCTCATCCATTTGCTTACTTTCCGCATCACCCTGAGTTTTTAGGTAGCTTGTATAGCTTTTGTCTTTAAGCTTTTCATACTTTTTGCACTCAATATTTTTTTCTTGAAGCTTCAGCTCTTTCATACTCATCTGCTGTCGCGCCAACATGACGTCTCGCTGGAGCCTGGCAATCGTCGCCTCAATGCTTTCAAGTGCTTGTTGAAAAAATTTAATCTCGCTAACCGCTAAACCACTTTTAAGCTTTTTTGCCTGAAGTTCAAGCATTTCTTCTTTCTGCTTGAGCTTATCGTAAAGCCTCTGCCCGACTTGCTCGAAATATTGAACTGATTCATTATATTGAGCCAATAAACGATTTTTTTCATCTTGCTTAACCGTCATGACTTTTGCTAACTTAAACTGATACGTCACGTTCGTTCACCTTTCTGAAAGAGCTGTTTTAGTATCTCTACGCTATCTTTAAGCGTGGGATGTTCACTCGTTTTTTGCTTTAAAAATGAAATAAGTTCTGGATAATATAAAATTGCTTCATCAATTTCAGCAGAGGACCCTCTTTTGTAAGCTCCGATATTAATAAGGTCTTCTGCTTCAATATATGTAGAAAGTAATAACCGTAGCTTTTCAGCACTTATTTTATGATTTGCTTCTACAATATGATTCATAACGCGGCTAACACTTTTGAGCACATTAATGGCTGGATATTGACCTTTATTAGCTAAATTCCGATCCAATACAATATGCCCATCAACAATTCCTCGAACCGTATCAGCAATCGGTTCATTCATATCATCACCGTCAACTAATACCGTATAAAATGCCGTAATAGAGCCTTGTTCAGTAGTACCTGTTCTTTCTAATAGGCGAGGTAATGAAGCAAAAACCGATGGTGTGTATCCTTTGGTTGTGGGAGGTTCTCCCACTGCTAAACCAATTTCTCGCTGCGCCATAGCAACGCGCGTAACTGAATCCATCATCATCATGACGTTAAGCCCTTGACTTCGAAAGTATTCTGCAATAGATGTAGCTGTATAAGCCGCCTTCATTCGTAATAGTGGAGGCTGATCAGAAGTTGCGACAACGACAATTGAATTTCTCAAACCTTCCGAACCAAGGTCTCTCTCAATAAACTCACGGACTTCTCGACCACGTTCCCCTACTAATGCAATGACGTTGATATCTGCATTCGTGTTTCTCGCAATCATTCCCATAAGCGTACTTTTCCCAACTCCACTTCCTGCAAAGATTCCAATCCGCTGACCCTTGCCAACTGTAAGCAAACTGTCGATTGCTCGAACCCCTACTTCAATTGGTTCAGAAATTGGTGGGCGTTGCAATGGATTAGGAGGTTCCTGTTCAGTTAACACTGATGGAAGATAGCTAGGTAAGCTAGTTCCATCAAGTGGATTTCCTAGGGAATCTAGTGCTTGACCAATTAGCTCAGGTCCTACTTTTACTTGAAGCGGTTTTTCAGTTGTTTCCACGATGCAACCAGGTCCAATATATCGAACAGATGTATAGGGCATTAAAATGACATGTTCATCTTTAAATCCAACTACTTCTGCTTGAATTCGCTCACAAGTATCCTTTAAGTGGATATAGCAAACATCACCAATGGAAGCTTGTGGTCCTCGTGATTCAATCATCATTCCAATAACTCGGTTAACTTTCCCATATCGTTTAAACGAAGAAATATGAGCTATCTCAGGAATAAGCTGCTTCACTTTCACTTTGCTTTTCCTCCATTAAACGTAGTTTCAATTTCTTTTTTAGCTCCGTTAACTGACTATCAACCGATGCATCGAGCTTTCCATACATCGACTCAATAATGCAATGTTCATCTGTCAAATTTTCATCTGCGTATATGAATAAGCTAGCTTCTCCATTCAATATATCGAACAATTGCTGTTTATTTTCACAAACCATTTCATAATGGCAAGGTGCCACAAAGACTCGAAGCTCTTTGCTCTCTCTAACTTCCTTTATTGCGTGCTTAACCAGTGATACAAAACTTTTCTCATTTTTATGTTGAAGATTTTGCCCAATGACTTTCTCAGCAAGTGTAAAGCCAAGCTCTAAGATAACCTCTTCAGCTTGAGAAAGGTAATCGGTATAATCTTTTTTAGCTACGTTAACAGCCGTACGGGCTTCTTCTATAAGCGATGTATAGTCCTTATATCCAGCCTGTTGACCTTCACTATACCCAGCGTTAAAACCCTTTTTCTTCTCTGCTTCATATAGCTGTATTTTTTCATTCTCCCACTGCTGTCGCTCTGCTTCAATTTGCTGTCTTGCTTCTAATAGTCTTGCTTCAGCTTCTTCATAAAGACGTGTAGACGCTTCTTTTGCTTCAGTAAGAATTTTGTCAGGGCATTCATTCTTTGCTGTCTGACCATTTGAATTGATCAAATTTCTCCCACTAAATAATGGCTTGATTTCGATTGTTTTGGCTGAATCATGTACGTGATTTGCATAGGTAGATTTAATGATACTAGACAATAATATCGTCTCCTCCACCTCTTGCAATGACTACTTCTCCCATATCTTCTAATCTACGAATAACCGCCACAATGCGAGACTGAGCTTCTTCCACATCTTTTAAACGGACTGGTCCCATATACTCCATTTCTTCTGTAAACGTGTCTACCATTCGCTTGGACATGTTGCGGAATATAATATCTTTTACTTCTTCGCTTGCTACTTTTAAGCTCAATAGCAAGTCTTCGTTTTCAACCTCACGAACGACACGCTGGATGGAGCGGTTATCCAACGTCACAATATCTTCAAAGACAAACATACGCTGTTTAATCTCTTCCGCAAGCTCTGGATCTTGAATTTCTAGAGTATCAATAATAATTTTCTCTGTTGCACGATCCACGCCATTTAACACTTCAACCACCGTCTCGATTCCACCAGTATGGGTGTAATCTTGCGTCACCGTTGTCGAAAGCTTTCTTTCTAAAATTTGTTCTACTTCACTGATGACTTCTGGAGATGTGCTATCCATTGTAGCAATTCTTCTCGCAATATCACCTTGACGCTCTTGAGGTAAAGATGACAAAATTTGCCCAGCTTGAGCTGGCTCTAAGTATGATAAGATCAAAGCAATCGTTTGCGGGTGCTCATGCTGAATAAAATTTAAAAGCTGCATTGGTTCTGCTTTACGCGCAAAATCGAATGGTCGAACTTGCAAAGATGAAGTTAAACGATTAATAACCATTATTGCTTGTTCAGGACCTAAAGCTTTTTCCAACACTTCTTTCGCATAAGTAATGCCGCCTTTTTCAATATAATTCTGAGCAATTGTCATTTGCTCAAATTCTTTTAAAACGGCTTCTTTAACCGCAGGCTCTACCTTTCGCATTGAAGAAATCTCAAACGTTAGCTGTTCAATTTCGTCTTCGCTTAAATGCTTATAGACGGAAGCGGATGCATCAGGACCAAGGGAAATTAATAAAATAGCTGCTTTTTGCTTACCTGTTAATTCACTTTTACTTACCACTTTCGCCACTATACTCCCTCCTACTCCTCACTAATCCACGTGCGCAATAGCTTTGCGAATTCATCTGGCTGCTCACCTGCAAGCTCTTCTAGACGTTTTCTTGACTGCTGCTCTTCACTTAGGACAGGAGGCTTTTGAATGGTTTCAACTGAATCTTCATACTCTTCTTCATATTCATAGAACTCTTCTTCAGAATCTTTTCTACGCTTTAACAATAAGAATAGTAGTGCAAGAATAACTAGTAATAAGCCACCACCTACAAAATATAGCCATGTTGGGATTCCGCTTTGCTGTTGATTAGCGGCTACTTTCTGTTCTTGGAATGGCTGTACGGAGACTACAATTTTGTCTGCAACCTGATTATCAGTTAACTCAGCACCTTGTTCATCCTTTGAAATTGACGTACGAACAATCGTGCTTAAAACTTGCTGAATGTCATCCTCTAAATTCTCTGCTAGTTCACCTTCACCGTTTGCATTAGAAGGGTCAATCATTACTTGGATTCCTAAGTCACGAACTTTATAAGGACTCTCTACAATTTCTTTACGAATTCTATTTACTTCGTTGTTGATTCGTTCTTCTGCCTTTTCATAGTCTCCACTGTCGGTACTTCCACTTTCTACATAGTTGGTTGTATCTTCTTCACCGGTCCCTGCAACCCCACCATCTTCAGGTTTCTTTCCCGTAAACGTTTCATTGATTCGCTCCACGCTTACTGCGATTCCTTCCATGTTTTCTTTATCTACAGGTTCCACTAAATTTTCTTCTCGATTTTCCTGTGTAAAGTCAACATCAGCTGTAACTGAAACCATTACTTTGTCTTGTCCAACTAATCTACCTAACATTTGTTGAACTTGGCGCTGAACATCACGTTCAATTTCCTTTTTAATACCATGCTGAGTAGCAAAACTAGATGAATTAGACATTTCGTCACTGCTTTTCAAGTCAAAATATTCAAAGTTCTGATTCATAATTACGATATTATCAGTAGGTAAATTTGGAACACTTTTTGAAACCAAATGATAGAGAGATTTTATTTGTCCTTCATCAAATTTGTAGCCTGGCTGTGTATTTAAAACAATTGATGCTGAAGCTTCTCCTTGCTGATCCTTCACCCAAACACTTTCTTCTGGCAAGGTAATCATCACGTTCGCATTATTGACACCTTGGATATTTTTCATCAGATTAGCTATTTCGGTTTGCATAGCTTCCAATTTAACAACGTTAAACTCATTGTCCGTCATACCAAATCCAGCATTTTGCCCAAAGAAAGAATAATCAATGCTCCCACTGTCTGGTATACCTTGTGCAGCAAGATCGACCTTTAATGAGTCAACATGTTGTTCCGGTACTGAAATAACCGTTCCATTTTCTGAGATTTCAGAAGGTATTTTTCTTGTATCCAGCTCCGCTTTAATTTGACCTGTTTCCTGTACAGATAAATTGCTGTAAAGGGGAACAAACTTCTCATTGGTTGCTACTAAAGAAATAGCAATAAGGGCAATTAGCAGCGCCAAGGGGCCGCCGATGATCAAACCTTTTTGAACCTTAGTGCGCTTTGACCAGAACGCACCTATTTGATTTTTATAGAGTGCTAGTTTTTCATTCATTACAATCCTCCGGCTATTGCTTGTTTTCTATCTAGGGATGAAATAACCGCTTTTTAGCTAAAACCGTTTACTACATTTGCATACGCATCATTTCTTGATATGCTTCAACAGCTTTATTACGTATTTCAATTGTCGTCTGCATCGCAATACTGGCTTTTTGTGATACAATCATGATATTATGTAAATCAATTTTTTCTCCACGAGCTAACTTTTCTGTGGCTAGATCTGATGCATTTTGTGCGTTGTTTACTTGGTTTAACGACTCCTTTAAAAAAGTTGAAAATTGACCGTGAGCTTCTTTAACGGTTCCTGTGTTCGATATTTTCTCAGTTAGTACAGGCATTTGATGTTGAATCCCTTGAATCATACTGCTTCACCTTACTTTCCTATTTCCAATGCTTTCAATAATAAATTTTTATTTGCGTTTAACACCGTAATATTTGCTTCATAGGATCTTGTTGCACCAATTAAATCTGTCATCTCTTTTAATGGATCCACATTGGGAAGCTGAACATACCCATCTTCATTTGCGTCAGGATGCGTTGGGTTATACACAAGCTTAAAAGGAGATTGATCTTCTGTTATGGACTTAACTTTCACACCGCCCGCTGACCCTTTACTCATTTCATTTTGTAGCAACGAAGAAAAACTTGGACCACCGTTTGATTGGAGCGAAACCACTTTTCTGCGATACGGCTGCCATTCTCCATTTACAAGTTCACTTCGTGTTGTTTCGGCATTCGCCATATTAGAAGAAATAACATCCATTCGTAGTCGATTAGCAGTTAAAGCTGACCCAGATATGCTGAGATTTTGAAATATTGACACCTCTACTTACCTCCTCTAATGACAGTTTGTAGAGAATTAAATTTACCGTTAAGTCGATCAATTAATGCTTCATAGTAAATTTGATTTTCTGCCATTGTCGTCATTTCTTTATCTAAATCAACCCCATTGCCGTTTTCTTGGTATGTATGACTTGTTCTTGAAATAACAGCTGCTTGTTCGGATGATTTTGAGAATTCAATATGTTTTTCGTTCGTACGGTATGCTTTCAATGAATATTGAAGCTCTGATTGAAATTGATTCTTCCGAGATACATCTTTAGCCTTATAGTTTGGCGTATCTACATTTGCAATGTTTTGAGAAATTGTTTGCTGCTTAAGCGTTGAATAATTCAGACCTTGCTCTAATGACTGAATTGTTCCTGAAAATAAACTCATATAGGACACCTACTTACCGCGTTTAATTTTCTGACAAATTTCGACTTTTCTACCATAAAGCCTATTGTAAAAAAAAGGTAACTACTCAGACCCTATGGAATTTTTTAAAAATAAACCTGCCTTCACGTTTGATTTCTTGATAACT
>NZ_JBXDLD010000017.1:0-49952 GCF_056820425.1 Priestia sp. KCTC 13724
ACTTTTTGTTTGCCTAAAATAATAAAATTGAAGATTTTGAGTCTTTTTAATAGTTAATTTAAATTAATGCAACACTAGTGATTTCAAATACATATTGAAATAATAAAAAACTGTTTGGGGCTAATGATTACTGCTTCCTGATGCATATCGACCTTTGTAATAGCACGTCACCTCATCTCTAGTTTACAATTAGGTGGTTAATAGGCTTAAAAATTGCACTCAGCCAATCTAACGGATTAGGGAGCGGAAAGTGCATGCTATGTAAAATATTTAGAGTCATGCTAAAGAGTAGAAAGAAAGAAAATAAATAGAGTTCTTTTTTCTGCTCTTTTTTTAATAAAGAAGGAAGCTCAATCGCCGTAATGATACCGCTTAAAAGTAAAACACCAATTAGTAACTTCATCTTCCTTCCCTCCTTCTTCATCCTAGTTAGTAATAGCATTTCTCTAACCCCCAAAAATATTTATCAAAATAAAAAGACTAGATACTGGTTTGTATCTAGCCGGTAATCTAGCAACTTATTAGCTTGTCCGTTATGTGTTATAAACTGATCTTTAATAATAACTTTATCCATCCAAAGACAGAAAGCCAAAGCGGAATACTTAAAGACGTTCCCCATAGTAAGCCCAGTAAGAAGTTTCCATTTTCACTCATGCAAACCAACTCCTTCTTGCTTTTTAGAACGCATTTTACATATGTTATATTGGAACTAATTATAGTTTAACTTTAACAGAAAACGCTTTCAAAAGATAGTGAAATAATACCTAATAAAGAGTCTAGCACATAACGAAATGATTCTTTCCCAAAGACGAATGGTGATGTTTCTAAAATAGTTAGGTTGTAAGAACAAGTTTATTTCATTGCGCTGCAAACACTCGCTTTTTTAAATTGTTTTCAAACCAACAAAAAATATCCGAACTATCAAAAGGAGTTAACTCCCGACAGTTCGGATAGATCCTTGACTGAAATACGTATGTCCCAGCCTTGTTACTCACTTGTGCTCTCCATGACGCTGAAGACGATTCTCGATAAACAGTCGCTCAACAAATTGATTTAACTGCTGCTGATACATCAAACGTTCTTTGGCTGAACGCGAGTCTCGAATTAACTGTTTAAAATGTTTAATTTTTTTACGTTGTTCAACCGTTACATGATGAGAAAGAAGCATGTAATCCCCCCTCGTTTTCATTAACGCTTAAATTAAGTAAAACAATATTTTTCCATTATTCCAACAGATTTGTCAGACATTCTAACAAATTATTTATCGACTTTTTTCAAAACCTTTACTTATTGACCTTTGGCACCTACTAAAGCTAGCCCAGGTCCGTATGGTGTTAGATGAACATCTAGTAAAAGTTCTTTTGTATAAGGTAGAATCGCCTCTTGGATTGCTACTGATATACCGTTAATGACCTGCAGTTCATCATTTTCTTGGGCTTCTTCAAATGACAATCCGATATTTGGAATTTCACAGCTAATTCCTTTAAAGTAAAGACGAATACCTTCAATTTCTTGTTCTGATAAAATCTCTTCAATCAATGCTTTTGCTTCATTTGTAATAATCATTCAATCTCTTCCCTTTACTATATTCTCTTAGCTATCTTAACATAACCTCCTAACTCTTCTCATTAAAGAAAAAAGGTTCGTTATTAAATTATAATAATTATAAATAAGTATTGATTATAATATAATATATGTTATAATCTATATATATCAGTTAAACCAGGAGGAATGACACATGAATTTAGAACAATTCTTAAATCAGCAAATTGCTAACTTAAACGTATTTTACACGAAGCTCCACCGCTTTCATTGGTATGTAAAAGGACCTCAGTTCTTTACTCTTCATGAGAAATTTGAAGAACTATATACAGAAACGGCTGCGGATATCGATGAATATGCAGAGCGTTTACTAGCAATTGGTGGACAGCCTGTAGCTACGTTAAAAGGTTTTTTAAGCCTAGCTACTTTAAGTGAAGAGGGAAATGAACAAACTGCTCACGAAATGATTGAATCTGTTGTTAATGATTACCTAATTCTCGTTCAACAGCTCAAAATGGGGATTAAGATTGCTGAAGAAGCAAATGATCACGTTACTGCTGACTTATTCATCGGCACAGTTGGTCGTTTTGAAAAGCATATCTGGATGCTTAATGCGTTTTTACCAGTAAAAGAATTAGTATAAATAAAAGACGAGCCTACTTTACTTGGCTCGTTTTTTATGTTGTAGCCATTTAAAAAAAGTCATATCATCTTGAACACCTTCAACCAAAACTGCTTCATACACATGTGCACTTTTATAATAGCGATTATACCCATTTTGCTGTTTAAAAAATAAAATCTGCTCTCTTTTCTTCTCTGTCATTTTTGCTTTTAACTTTTGCTGTTTTTGTAGCATCTGCTGTATGGTTGCTTCAGACACAACATTCACATTAATTTTCCATTCATGTCCTTCGATGTCTGTGTATACAGCCCAAGTCATTTCTTCTTCCTTTTCTTTATTACCAATAAAGATCATTTTAACAGGCTTCATTCTCAATGCTAAGTCTTTACCAAGTGCAAAAAATAAATCTTCAATAACCTTATCGCTTCCAATGTAAACATCGAGATGACGAAGTACCATGACATTTAAATCAAAGCTGCCTGCAATGAGAGGGTTGCCATATTGTTTGCATAAATGTAAAAGCTGATATTCTTCCAATAAGCTTGTTGCTTCTGCTTGTAGTTGCTCTGACCATACCATTAACTCATTCATTAAGCTATATCTCCAATCCTTAAAGTTAAAGTTCATATTCGATATGTGTTGTAAAATTCCTTTGATATCATCAATAAAATCTAAAACCTTTCAATATTTTTATTTTTGTACGTATAAAGATGCTTGGATTCTTTACACTAAACAACGTATTTATTACACTAGGAGGATGGATATGAATAACGAACAAACACATATGAATATGCATACTGGTAAGGTTCCTCAAGTTATGAATCACGGAGGACATGAACTATTTGACGTTCATGAAACGCTAGCTGGCATGATCAATGTTTTAGATCAGTTCATGATGTTTCGACAATACATTCAAGATGAAGAGTTAAAGCAAATGTTAGATCGTCAATATAGTTTTATTTTGGAAGACTACAACCGTATTGTAGAATCTTTTTCAACAGGCCAAGACCCTTCTAGTCCAACGCAAACCTATAACATGGCAGAATCAAACGATTTTGTATACGGATTAAAAGCAAGTCAGCCTAAAAAACCAAGTCAATCCATTAATGACATTAGCGATAAAGGAATTTCTGGGCACATGTTAGGCTTATTAAAAGGTCATGCTTCACTCGTTACCATGACCTCACTTGAAATTACAAATCCTATTGTACGCCGCTTATTCGCTGATAGCGTTCCTAATTGGATTGAAATGGCATATGAAGTAGCTCACTATCAAAACAAGCGTCATGATTACCAAGTACCGCAGCTAGCCGCTCAAGATGTACAGCAAATGACGCAAAGTTTCGCAAAATCTACACAGCCTCCCGAGCTTCCAAACAATAAAACGTTACATTAAAAAAACATCTGCTTTGTGTGAAAGCAGGTGTTTTTCTTATGAACATTGCATGATTAACCATGTGTTTTCGAATTGTTTTTTTTCAAGAGCTTGTCTTTCAATACAATAATATAAGATTCCAACGTCGCCCCACATCATATTAAGCTGATCATCAGAGTCAATTTGAAATAATAACTGCCAGTCGCCTTTCTTACCAGAGAACTCTTGACATTCTTCCAAAACGTCCCCTTGGATATCCCACGCTGTTCCCCCAATTTGGTGAAATGGAATGTTACCATTGATTTCTAACATAAGAGCATCAAATTGATCATACAGCTGATCGTCTTCTATATATGTATCTCCAAGTCGGATATCATAGCTAAACTCTACCCCACACTGTAGGTATATGCTTGAAACGTCTACTTTTGTTGCAGTTAAATCATCTGCTGTCCCTTCATAAAAAAGTACGCGCCAACCATTTTGTTGATCCGCTTCACCATATGCTTCACCATCATAAAAGAAGTACAGATAACCCGTGTCAGGAAGAAGTAAATCTTGCTTCCACGCACCTTCTAACTGAGATAGATTGATTTGACCAATAAACTGTAGATATTCTCCATCCTGTTTAGGCCAGTAAAAATCTTCCGGTAAATCTGGGTATCCTCCTAATTTTGATGTACCCACTTCCAGTTCGTCAGCACGTGTTGGGTGTACCATAACACATGTATACAAAGAGCTATATATATCTTCCTTTAGTGTTTGAAGTCCATGTTTCAAAATTAAATTATCCAATATATTCACTATTTTCACCTCTAGGCTAGTATAGCACAAACCCATTAATGAGAACGCTTCTTTCTCTTTTTAAATAGCGCTGGGGATTGTTTCAATACATGTTCTTCCTTCGTTTAGATAACACTTACTATATACACGTACTAAATAGGTGGTGAAACGTTTGACGATTTTAAATCTTTTCCTCGTTGCTCTTTTAATTGGCTTAACTGCCTTTTTCGTAGCAACTGAGTTCGCAATTGTAAAAGTGAGAAGCTCGCGCATTAACCAGCTTGTTGATGAAGGAAATAAAAAAGCGATAGCGGCTAAGCATGTTATCACGCATCTAGACGAATATCTATCTGCTTGTCAGCTTGGAATTACCATTACAGCTCTAGGTCTTGGTTGGCTTGGTGAACCAACACTTGAACGCATCCTACATCCTCTTTTTGACGATATCAATATGAATGAACGTTTAGCAGGCATTCTGTCATTTGCGATTGCATTTGTCATTATTACATTTTTACATGTTGTGGTAGGTGAACTAGCACCGAAAACGTTCGCTATTCAAATGGCAGAACGAATTACTTTATTATTTTCTAAGCCAATTATTGGGTTTTATAAAATTATGTATCCATTTATTAAAACACTAAACGGATCCGCTCAGCTCCTAACTCGTATGTTTGGGTTACAGCCTGCTTTTGAGCATGAGGTAGCTCATAGCGAAGAAGAAATTCGAATTTTACTTTCTGAAAGCTTAAAAGGCGGAGAAATTAACCAATCTGAATATAAGTATATGAATAAGATTTTTGATTTTGATGACCGCTTAGCAAAAGAAGTGATGGTACCTCGCACTGAGATTGTAACTGCATCAAAAGATGATATTGTAGAAGTTTTTCTACAAGTGGCCAATGTGGAAAAATATACTCGCTATCCAATTATTGAAGATGGTGACAAAGATAAAATAGTTGGGCTTGTAAATATCAAAGAAATTTATAATGACATTGTGTTTAACCAAAAGGATGGTACAAACACTTTAGAATCCTATGTCAAGCCAATTTTAAAAGTAATTGAAACCATCCCGATTCATGATTTATTAGTAAAAATGCAAAAAGATCGTGTCCAAATGGCGATTTTATTTGATGAGTATGGCGGTACAGCTGGTTTAGTCACAATTGAAGACATCGTTGAAGAAATTGTTGGTGAAATTCGTGATGAGTTTGATGCAGACGAAATTCCCTATGTACAAAAAATTAAAGAAAATCATTATATTTTAGATGGCAAAATGTTAATTAGCGAAGTAAATGATTTGCTTGGTACAGATATTAGCGACGACGAAGTAGATACGATTGCCGGTTGGGTACTAACTGAACGATTCGATGTTGTTAAAAACGATATAGTACAATATAATGATTTTTATTTTAAAGTGTTAGTCATTGAAGACTTTCATATTAAATACGTGGAAGTAAAGAAACGAAAAGAAAATTCTTCAAGTAGTAATGAAGATAAAATAAAAAAAGAAGAGTTTGAGACATAACAAAATGATGGCTTCTAAAAGACGAACACTAGCTGTTCTCATCTCTTTAGTTTGTCTCAACACGTTCGTTCCATTGCGCTACGGCCACTCGCTTTCCGCGGGGAGGAACCTGAGCTTCCTCGCTGCGCTGCGGGAGTTTTCACAATCAACCAAAAAACCTGAACGATTAAAAGTTATGAACTCTCAATCGTTCAGGTATAGTAGAGGCTGAACTACTTATGTCTCAGTCTCCTTTGTTTCTTATTACCACTCATCGTCTCCGCTAAAAAAGTCACCATCAAAGAGATCATCGGCTCCTTCTAAGTCTTCTTGTATGTCATCAAATGCCACATCTTCAAACATGTCATCCATCACTTCTCCTAAAAGCATACCACCTATCATACCTGCTGCAAACCCTCCCATAGCGCCTCCAAGACCGCTCATACCTCTTTTATACTCGCCTCTTTGGTAATGAGAAGGCTGAAAGTGTTCATAGCTAGCTGGATTGTCAATCATTTCTTCAATAATTTGATAAAGTGATTGCTGAAGCTTCTTATTATTACTGAGTTCTTCAGTTGAAAAAGAGATTTCTCGCTTTATTTCACGCTCTCGACCAAAGCTTGGTAAATCCAGTTCAAGCAAAATACGAAGACCTTTATCTTCTACAGCTACCTCAAATTCTAGCTCTCGAATACTGCGTTGAAATTGAGAGGTTGGGAAAAACTCAAACTCTTGTTTATAACCGTTAAATTGGCCAGAATGCTGTTTCTCTCTAAAACCTAAACTTTCAAGTGCTTCTACAAATTGATAAAGTGCCTCAGGAGCTTTAATACGGATGTCATCTCGATCTTTGGCATCTGCTCCTCCTTCAATATCTAAATGTGTTTGAAAGAAATAGCTACAATTGCTTGCTGAAATAGGAATATCCATTGGTAAATCATATTTAAAACCCCATTCTTTCTCTTCTCCTTCTCTAATAAGGAAAGAAGAAACGATTGGGATGCTCGCTACTTTATGTGTATGAAACTGACCGTTACGTCCACGCACCTCCAGCCATAGTTCTACATTTATAAAATTAATGTGCTGCTCAATTTTGCCACCTTGGACTTTGATTTTTCCTTCCACATGCTCACCTAGCTTATATGTATTTTCGTTCAAAGTGAGGTCGACTTTTGCAGCGCCTACACCCATCTTTGCAAATATTTTCCTTAACATGATAATCCTTTTAAATTACTTACACTTGTATTACTACATACGAACGCTTTTTATATAAGTTTCAAAAAAAAGTTCTCACTCCGAGAACTTTTATCGCACCCTTAATTCTTTCATCTTTTGTAAAATGTTCAGCTCGCTCGCTTCGCCGACAAATAAACAAATATAGCCTATCACAATAATGCTAACACCGACTGTTTTAATTAACTGAGCCGCAATTTCTTTATCACGTAATAGCTCTTCAATCCACTCCACGGATTTTTCCTCTTCAGTGATAACGTATAGTTATCTATACTATGCGTTCACCCAGTTAGAAGTGAATAGTCATTGGTATTAGAAAAAAACCGATAGTAGATAACCACCTAGAGCAGTTGCAAGTACAACAATCCAGGGAGCTACTTTCCAGTACATTAATAAGCCAAATGCCACAAGCACTAATGCAAAGTCTGGTGTTGTTTTGATTGCACTAGTAAAAACTGGATCATATAATGCTGCAAGCAAAATTCCTACAACAGCTGCATTTACGCCCATTAAAGCTGCTCGTACGCTTGGTTTTCTACGAAGAACATTCCAAAATGGTAAGGTTCCAAGAACAAGCAAGAATGACGGTAGAAACATTGCAACAGTTGCAACTAAGGCACCGGACCAACCAGCGGTTACTGTTCCAAGGTAGCTCGCAAACGTAAATAAAGGCCCTGGAACTGCTTGAGTTGCACCGTATCCGGCTAGAAATTCAGACTCTGTCACCATGTTAATTGGTACTACTTCACGTTCTAGCATTGGAAGAACAACGTGGCCTCCTCCAAAGACAATCGAACCAACTCGATAGTAAATATCAATTATGCTCATCCAAACAGTAGGAATTGCGGTACGTAAAAGTGGTAACCCTACTAATAATGCGATAAATACAATCCATGCCAGCACGCCAACTTTTCGGCTGATTGTAATAGGCATGTCCTGCACATCATCCATTTTCATTTCTTTATATAGAACATATCCTATTATGCCAGCAGCTATAATAGTGCCAATTTGTCCAATAGCGCTTGGAAAAAACAAAGTAATTAGCGCTGCGAGTATAGCCATCGTAATACGGGGTCGATCTGGCGCTAAGTTTTTTCCCATGCCAAGAACCGCTTGGGCAACTACTGCAACAGCAACAATTTTCAGACCATTAATCCAGCCTGCACTTGATGCGTCAAATCCTTGCACTAAATATGCAAACACGATAAGCACAATAACTGAAGGCATTGTAAAACCTATCCATGACAACACGCCTCCAAAAATCCCACCGCGCAGCATCCCAATCGAAATTCCCACTTGACTGCTAGCTGGTCCCGGTAAAAATTGACACAATGCAATCAAATCCGCATAGCTTTTTTCATCAAGCCACTTTCTCTTTTTTACATATTCTTCTCTGAAATATCCTAAATGCGCAATAGGACCACCAAAAGAGGTTAACCCAAGCTTAGTTGAAATCAGTAAAATTTCAATCCACCTTCGAAACACTGATTGATTCATGTTGTATCCTCTCCTTCTTTTAATACTTCTCTAGCTAATTCACGAATTTGCTCTTTTGCACCTTGAAGCACCTCTTGCCCTTTTTCAGTAATCGTATAATACTTGCGAATTTTCCCTTTTACAATTCGCTCTTCTTTTATTAAAAGCCCATCTTTCTCCAAATGATGAAGCGTAGGATAAATGGTTCCAGGGCTAATATCGTAACCATGTGAATGAAGTTCTTCAATCATATACGACCCGTAAATTGGCTCGACGCTGGCATGGTACAAAATGTGGATTTTAATACTTCCCAGAAAGAATTCGCGTAACATAAGGATCCCCCTTATCTAATATCATATTTTGATATCGGACATTGATATCATAACATGATAAAGTTAATCATAATGTTAAGTGTTTGTAAACTTTATTTTTTTATTAAAATAAAAAAACCTTACCCGATGTAGGTAAGGTTTTACACTCTTAATATAGTAGGCGATTCCAGTTATCTCCCTTTTTCTTATGATGCGTACTTTTTTCATCATGCTGTTTTTTTTCTTTTCGATCCTGTCTTTCCGCTCTACGCTCATCACGAAGGCGATGTCTTTCTGCACGTTCTTCCTTCTTTTTGCAGTGCCCTTTTTCTCTTTCTACTCGCTCTTCCTTCTTTTTACAGTTCCCTTTTTCTACACGACATTCCGCTTTGGCATAATCTTCTTCTTTGCGTTTGCATCTTCTTTTCTTACATTTAGCTTCTGCTTTAAAGTAGTATTGATTTGATTGATGAAACTTTTTTTCTGCTTCTTTACGATGTTTTTCTGTCATATAAATTCACCTTTCAACATAGAATATTTTATTTATAGTAATAAACTATGTACAATCCTATAAGTACGTGCATTGTTGCAATTAAGTAACTGCGCCTTTTTTTATATTTCTTCTAAAAAAAAGCCTTTACATCGTTTTGGATGTAAAGGCTTTTTTCACTTAATCATACGTTTAATTATATTATCTGAATAAAACTCTAATATTTCTCTTCTACGAATAATACCGATAAAGACTCCTTGATCATCAACAACAGGTACAAAATTTTGCTCGATTGCCTTTGTAATAATCCCATCAATTTCTCCATAAATTGGAATTGGTTGATAATCTTGATAACGATCAACCTCTGTTACCTTAATATTTTCCATATCTTGAAAGCGATAATCTCCTAGACTTTTTAACTTCCAAAGCAAGTCCCCTTCAGTTAAAACACCAACGTATTTACCTTCATCATCTACCAAAGGTACCGTAGAATAGCGATGGTGCTCCATCTTCTCAAGCGCCTGCCTTAAGGTTGATTGAATATTAAGGGTTACTACTTCTTGTTTTGGAATCAAAAAAAATGCCAAATTCATTTTTTACTCTCCTTTTTTCCCACTAAACGTCCTTCTTATCTGTTTACTTTTCTTGTTATTTATTTCGAACAGTAACAAATTATAATTAGTATATACATGTTTACACGTTTTCTTCATTACTATTCCCTAACAAGCATATCATCAATCTTATTTTACACATTTTATTCACTCTAATCGAGAAATTACATAAGTTCGCACATTTAGTATTCCCGCCTATTATCGTCACCTTTTCCAGCGTCTTGCGTACAATAAAAGTGTAATATAAGGAAGGAGGCGTTACGAATGGGTTCTTATGGCGGTTACAATGGTGGTTTTGCATTTTTAGTCGTACTATTCATTCTTTTAGTTATCGTAGGTTGCAGTTGCTATGGTGGCTGGGGATACTAATGAATAAGTGAAGAGCTGACTCGTCAGCTCTTCTTTCCTTTATATTACATATTCTTTACACACCTGAATATTCCTGCTATACAAGGCTATTTATCATAAGTAAATGTCTTGATATCATAGTAGAAAGCTCAGTATATGAACCGGACTGAGCTTTTTATTTATTAGTTTATACACGAAAAGCATTTCCGTTTTTCATAAAAAACTCCCACATAATCCTACTTGAATCAGGGCCTTTTTCATCCGTATAGCTTCCTTCTGCGTTTCCGCCAGACCACGCGTGTCCCATACCATTTACAGTGTATTGATCGATTGAAATTTCTCCTTTGGGGCTTGCATATTGAGCATAAGTAAAATCTCTTCCAAACTGCCTTTTTTCTTCTCTAACCACTTTAGGCTTATGGTCAATCCACCCTTCAACCTTTCCATCAAACGCTAAATTATTCGTAGTAATCCACTGTTCTACGACTTGATCTGCATTTAAAACATTTACCGTAGAGTCCGCATTTCCATGAAACACAATCACCGGCATCGGCTTAGCTCGCTTACCCATTACCTGATGTGCAACTCTACCTTGTCTCACAGGTGGAGGACCTTGATTCGCCATTGCTGCGTACGCATTAAATACATTTAATGCTGCCTGATACTCAAGTCCAGCCGCCACGCCGATTCCAGAAAATAATTCAGGATACGTAACGCCCATAACGATGCTCATTGCTCCGCCAGCAGATAGCCCTGCAATAAACACTTTGTCGTGTTGAATAAAGTGCATACGCTTTACTTTTTTAACCATCCCAGCAATAATAGCAGGCTCTCCCAAACCTCTCAGTTGATGAAGAGGCTCAAACCAGTTCCAGCACTTCTTTAAATTTGCATTACTTGATTGCTGAGGATAGATAACGATAAATCCTTTTTCATCTGCAAGTGTGTTCATGTTTGTTCCTTTTGCGAAATCGCCTGCGCTCTGTGTACAACCGTGCAGCATAACCATAAGAGGATACGTTTTCAAGAAATAATAATTTTTAGGCAAATAAACTTTAAATTTCTTTCCTTGATAAGTATATGTTTTAAACGTACCACCAGATTGTGTTGAGAATTCCTGATCGTGATCTAAAGAGAGAAGTAACAAAGCCATAATAACAAAAGGTAGTGAGCCTGTCATAACATTCCACCTCTTTTTGTCAACGTTTTCATTTTTCTGTTTACACCTATATGTGAAAATTATCACTAGAAGATGATAAAAGGACAAACAAATCGTTTGCCCAGTTATAATTAAACGAATAAGAACGTCGTCAGTGTACTTATTCTATACCCCGTTAGCTAGTCTTGAACACATTAATGTTCATATACTTCTATTCTATGAACGTTTTTTGACAAATATCATTTTTATTATGATAAACAAACAATGGTTAACGTAACACCGGCTCCAGTAGTCAATACGGCTGCACCAAGTAAACCAAATAACTGTAGTGAAATTGTCGAGCCTGCTGCTAAAGTGACGATACTTTATCCCTTATAGTTTAGTAAACTAACCAAACCTCCTACAACCATGGATGGGACTGCTACACCATTGGTTACAATCCGTGCTGTCGCTAATAAGCCTGCATTAGACTGCTGTTTGTTAAGCATTCATCAACTAGTTGATGAAATTATTATTATCGATACGGGTTCTGTTGATGATACAGTCAAAATTAATGTACGGATTTAATCCCTACACACGCTAGCACTTTATATAATGAACACTATTTTAAGCAACGAAAATCTTTGATATAGACTGAGCTTAGAGGACAACGCTAAGCTCTTTAATGATTTATAGACATATTCACGACCTTATTTGGAAACATTATGCATATACAACGAAAAAGGTGGAGATAGTGTTGGATATTCCCAAAAAGGCACAGCCGATGTGGAGAGAAGAAGTTAAACTCCCAAAAGGCAGTACATTACAGGAAAATCGCAAAGTAGATGTGGTAGTAGTTGGTGGTGGAATTACTGGAATTACAACGGCTTATTTGTTGCAGAACGAAGGGCTAAACGTGGCACTTCTAGAAGCTAATGAAATTTTAAATGGGACAACTGGTCATACAACAGCCAAAATTACTGCTCAGCATGACGTTATTTATGATGAATTAATTGGACATATTGGCGTTGAGCAAGCAAGGCTTTATTATGAAGCAAATGATAACGCTCTACACTTTATGAAAGATCTAATAGAAAAAGAAAACATTGATTGCCAATTCTCAACGCAAGACGCTTACTTGTATGGTGCTACACTAGAATTTGATCATCGGATACATAAAGAATTTCGTGCGTATGAAAAACTTAACATTCCATGCGATTTTAAAACATCGCTTCCGTTTCAGTTTGATATTCGCGCTGCAGCTATTATGAAAAATCAAGCTCAATTTCATCCTCTCCAATATTTAACTCACCTTGCCAAACAGTTTTTGGAAAAGGGCGGAGTGATTTTTGAAAATACCGTAGCAAATGATATTGAAGAAGGTACATCCCCTACTGTCATTACGAGGGATGGCCACCGAATATCCTGTCAGCATGTTGCGATTTGTACACATTTTCCTTTTTATGATGGAGCAGGGTTTTTTTATACTCGAATGTACGCCAAGCGCTCTTACGTATTAGCGGCAAAAACAAAACAAAAATTTTCGGGAGGTATGTACTTAGGAGCAGACCAACCAACACACTCGCTGCGCTCAGCTACTTTAAATGGTGAGGAAGTAGTGTTAATTGGTGGTGAAGGTCATAAAGTAGGACAAGGAATCAATACAGAATACCACTATCAATCGTTACAGCGATTTGCAGAAGAAAACTTTAACGTTCTTTCCTATCCCTATCGATGGTCAGCTCAAGATCTTATTACCATTGACAAGATCCCTTATATTGGTAAATTGAAAGAAAGCAAAGAAAACATCTTTATTGCAACAGGATTTAAAAAATGGGGAATGACGCACGGAACGGTAGCCGCACAGCTTATTACAGACCTTATTATGCAACGGAAGAATCCGTATGAAGAAGTATATAAGCCTTCTCGTTTTCATGCTGATCCAAGTATCCGCTACTTCTTACGTCAAAATTTAGATGTTGCAGATCATTTTATTCGTGGAAAGCTTGATTTGCCTAAAAAGTCCGTTGAACAACTAGAAAAAGGAGAAGGAAATATCATTTATGTAAACAGTAAACGAGCAGGAGCCTACAAAGATGAAGGTGGAAAAATCCATTGTGTTGACACTACTTGTACACATTTAGGCTGTGAAGTGAACTGGAATGCTGGAGATAGCACATGGGACTGTCCATGTCATGGATCCCGCTTTTCTTATGATGGTACGGTCTTAGAGGGTCCAGCTAAAACGCCGCTAAAAACGATTAATCTAAACGACGAAGAGTTTGGGACATAACAAAATGATTGCTTCTAAAAGACGAACACTAGCTGTTCCCAACTCTTTAGTTTGTCTCAACACGTTCATTCCATTGCGCTACGGCCACTCGCTTTCTGTTTCCAACATTGTTTTCACAATCAACAAAAAAACTGAACGATTAAAAGTGAGAAACTCTCAATCGTTCAGGTTTATCATTGGCTGAATTACTTATGTCCCAGCCTCTTTATGCTTCTTTTCGAAAGAATCGATTATAGACTAAAATCATTGCGTACATCATTAAAAAGGAAGAGGTAAAAAAAACAAGCTTTCCCCAAACTGGGATATGATTAAAATAGCTTGTTTCATAAAACAAAACAAAAAAGCTAAATGGCAACAAAAACAATAGCCAAATAAAATCTCTATCCTTTAAAACTTTTAGAAAGAATAAAATCCCTCCGATATAGACAAACATTAAAAACATTGTAATTCACCAAATTCTCTTTCGTACTTTCTTCCATTATATAAGATAGTTAAAAGAAAACCTAGGTATATTCAAGTTAAATATGAAATACCGATCTTTTCACCTAGTTTTTAATCGGTTATTTACTTCCTTTAAGTTTATCTAGATGAACAAAGAATGATGGGTATGATACCGATACAGCTTCGCGGTTTTTAATGATTGTTTCACCTTCTGCAATACAAGAAGCAACTGCTAGCATCATGCCAATACGGTGATCTCCATGACTATTTACGCTTGCACCATGAAGCGGCGTTCCTCCATGAATAATCATTCCATCTTCTGTTGCTTCAATATTAGCACCCATTTTATTTAGCTCATTAACGACTGTGTCAATTCGATTTGTTTCTTTCACTTTTAATTCAGCTGCATCTTTAATAACTGTCGTTCCTTGAGCCTGAGTTGCAGCCAGCGCGATAATTGGAATTTCATCAATTAAACGAGGAATGAGATCGCCTCCTACTTCAGTGCCTTTTAAAGGTGCTGACTTTACAACTAAATCTGCAAAAGGTTCTGCTACATCTGTCTTTAAATTCTTTTCTTCAATAGATGCACCCATATTAAGTAATACATCTAAAATTCCTGTGCGAGTTGGGTTCATACCAACCTTTTTTAATTCAATTTGACTGTTTGAAATAATAGACCCTGCTACTAAGAAAAACGCAGCCGATGAAATATCTCCGGGCACTTCAATATGTGTACCTGTTAACGTTTGTCCACCTTCAATTGAAACAGATAATCCTTCTTCTTTCACTTGAACACCAAAAGCTTCTAGCATTCGCTCAGTATGATCTCGCGACTTTTCTGGCTCAATAACCGTTGTAACGCCTTCGGCTTGTAGACCAGCTAATAAAATCGCTGACTTTACCTGCGCACTAGCTACCGGAGATTTATATGTAATTCCTTTTACATTTCCACCTCTTAAAGAAAGAGGAGTAAAGTTGCCTTCTTCACGTCCATCTAATTGAATTCCCATACTACGTAAAGGGTCTGTCACTCGCTTCATGGGACGCTTTGCAATAGACTCATCTCCTATCAGCGTATGATGATGTGCCGTATTTGATAAAATCCCCATTATTAAACGAATTGTTGTTCCTGAATTTCCAACGTCCAATACTTCAGTCGGCTCTTGTAGCCCTTGAATGCCACGACCTTTTACAATAACTGTTTCTTCATTCACAACTTCAATTTCTACGCCTAATTTACGAAAGCAAGAAATAGTGCTAAGGCAATCATCACCTGGTAGGAATCCTGAGATGGTTGTTGTTCCTTCTGCAATTGATCCAAACATTACCGATCTGTGCGAAATCGATTTATCACCTGGAACTTGAATTATCCCGTTTAATCCTTGAAGTGTCATATTCATTCTCCTTTATAATAATTTATACGTGCAGGGAATCTCTGAATTGTTTAGCATCTGAAAAGTAATGAAACAATTCATGACTATCTCCCTTTTCGAGCAAGTTCTTCACTTGCTCCATTTCTTTCATCCAATCATCTAAAAGTGCTAACAGCGTGTAGCGATTTTGTTTTAGAATATCTCTCCACATATGCGGGCTACTTGATGCGATCCGAGTAAGGTCTCGAAAGCCACCTGCTGCCATCTCAGTAATAAGCGTATTCTTTGCTGAGTATCCTTTCACTTGACGAACAAGACTGGTAGCAATTACATGAGGCAAATGACTGATAACCCCTGTTACTTGGTCATGTGTAATCGCATCTATAAAGACAAAGTGAGCTTGTGTCGGCGCAAGTAAATGCATAAGCGCATCTATCTTTTGTGGATTTTCGTCTTCAAAAGGGTTTAACATATAGCGAGCTTCATAAAATAGATCTGCTCGTGCATTACTTGCACCACTTTGGTGAGAACCAGCCATTGGGTGTCCGCCAATGAACGTTACTCCTTTTTCTTTTAACAAAAATGCCGTTTCCATTACTGCTACTTTAGTACTTCCAACATCTGTTATAACAACATTTTGTTGCAATGTCCACTTTGAAAGAACGTGTATCCAATTAGCTGTCTCTTCTACTGGCGTTGCTAAAATAATATAATCTGCCATTTCAGCTTCTTTTTTTACATCATCTGCTTGTTCGTCAATGACTGCGTGTGCCATTGCCACACGCATTTCTTCTATATTAATATCTGCTCCCACAATATGCACGTTTTCATTTTTTTTAATAGAAAGTGCCAGTGAACCTCCGATAAGACCAACACCAATCAGTAATACACGTTTTTTCACCTTTCATTCTCCTTTATATGTTAAAATTGCGCTGCATGCTTTCGATGCTCATTAATGTTTTGTTGCAGCAAATCAATGCGGTCTGAACCAAATTGTTCAACAATAGCCGAAGCTAATTCCCATGCAATAACTGATTCAGCTACAACAGCTGCTGCTGGAACTGCACAGCTATCAGAGCGTTCAATACTAGCTGCAAACGGTTCTTTTGTATCAATATCTACGCTTTGAAGCGGTTTATATAACGTTGGGATTGGCTTCATTACGCCTCGCACAACGATTGGCATTCCAGTAGTCATACCACCTTCTAATCCGCCTGCATTGTTTGTTTTACGCGTGTAACCTTGCTCTTCACTCCATAAAATTTCATCGTGCACTTCACTTCCTGGCTTACGTGCTGCTTCGAATCCAACACCAATCTCTACACCCTTAAAAGCATTTATGCTCATAATCGCCGCTGCAAGCTTTGAATCTAGCTTGCGATCGTAGTGTACATAGCTTCCAACCGCTGTTGGCATCCCTTCTACGACTACTTCTACTACACCGCCAATGCTATCACCGTTTTCTTTGGCTTCATCAATTGCTTTCATCATCTTTTGTCCAGCTTCTTCATCCAAGCAACGCACGGGAGATGCTTCCGTTTTTTCTTGAAGTTCCGCTAAGGATTGGTATGATGTCTGCTCTGCTTTGACACCGCCAATTTCTAGAACATGACATGCAATATTGACACCAACAGCTTTTAAAATTTGCTTTGCAACAGCTCCCGTTGCAACACGAACTGTTGTTTCACGAGCAGATGAACGTTCTAAAACGTTTCTCATGTCACGATGTCCGTATTTAATTGCACCGTTTAAATCTGCATGACCTGGTCTTGGCTTTGTAATTTGACGCTTCACTTCTGCATCTTCATCCACAGGGTCAGCTCCCATGATATTTCTCCAATGCGTAAAATCTTTGTTTTCTACTACGAGTGCCACTGGTGAACCTAAAGTAGCCCCATGTCTTACTCCACCTACAATTTGTACACGGTCTGTTTCAATTTGCATGCGACGACCACGACCATGACCTTTTTGTCTTCTAGCTAAATCTTCATTAATATGTTCTGCCGTTAATTCAAGCCCTGCTGGTACCCCTTCAACAATTGCTGTTAATTGTGGACCATGTGACTCTCCTGCTGTTAAATATCTCATCGTTTCCATCCTCCAATTTGTAAAATTCAATCTTTTCACCTAATAAAATAAGCTCGCCCCTCTTTTAAGATAGGGACGAGCTTATTCTCGCGATACCACCCTAGTTGCAAGCTATTCGTACTTACCACCTTCATTGTTTAACGATCAGTCGACCGCTCTTTACAGAGTGCTCAAGGAGTGTATTTTGCTCACATCTTTGTACTGATTTACACCGTCCATCAGCTCTCTATAACAGGGAGATGCTTGCTACTAGAGTCCTCTCATTGCATCGCTATATAATTATGATAACTTAACTGCCGCACCTTTTAATTCTGCCATGAAGTCATGGAATTCAGGAATGTTCATTTGTTGTGCTGAATCTGATAATGCCACAGCTGGATCTGGATGAACTTCAGCCATAACTGCATCTGCACCAATCGCAATTGCAGCTTTTGCACAAGGTAATAATAAGTCTTTACGTCCAGTTGAATGCGTTACATCTACAACAACTGGTAAATGCGTTTCTTGTTTTAAGATTGGTACTGCTGAGATATCTAATGTGTTACGAGTTGCACGCTCGTATGTGCGGATACCACGCTCACAAAGGATGATGTTACCATTTCCACGAGACATAATGTACTCAGCAGCGTTAATGAACTCTTCAATTGTTGCAGCTAAGCCGCGTTTTAGTAGGATCGGTTTATCAACTGAACCTGCTGCTTTTAATAATTCAAAGTTTTGCATGTTACGTGCACCAATTTGAATTACATCTACGTACTCTAATGCTGTTTCAATATCTTGTGGTGAAACAATTTCACTGATAATTTGAAGACCTAACTCATCTCCAACTTTACGTAAGATTTGCAAACCTTCTACACCTAAACCTTGGAAATCATATGGTGATGTACGAGGCTTAAATGCTCCTCCACGCATTAGCGTAATGCCTTGTTCTTTTAGAGCTAAGCCAACTTGTTTTACTTGCTCGTAGCTTTCTACTGCACATGGTCCCATAACGAACTGTAAGTTTCCATCTCCAACTTTCGTTCCGTTTACATCGACTACTGTATCGTCAGATTTCTTTTTACGAGATACAAGAAGCGCTTTTCTATGATCATCTTCTTGAAGCTCTAAGCTTGCCTTGAAAATTTCTTTAAAAATATGTTGAACTGTTGATGCTTCAAATGGTCCGTTATGGTTTGCTAAAATGTGATTTAATGATTCACGCTCACGAACTGGATCAAAACGTTTTACACCTTGTGTACCTTTTAGTTCACCAATTTCTTTTGCAATCTCACCACGTTTATTTAATAATTCTAAAATTTCTAAATTTAATTGATCGATTTGTCCACGTAATTGCTCTAAAGTTTTTGTCATTGTTAAGACCCTCCTAGATTTTGTATGTTTTTATAGTATCTTACATGTCCGCTGAGTGCGGAATATACAAAAAGTCCCTACTGATTGTGTCAGTAGGGACGAATTGATCGCGGTACCACCCTAATTGCAAGCATTTGCTTGCCTCTTCATTACGATAACGGCTATGCCGCTTTTGCTATGCAAAAGTAAGCTCCAAGAATGTAATTCACAACTAGTTTGTGTTCTGACTCGCACCGACCGTCAGCTCTCTGAAACAGGGAAACACGTTGCTACTATGCTCTTTTCATCGCTTGTTTAATTATTTAATTTTCTATAGGGCGGTAAATACAAAAAGTCCCTACTGATCTCACCCTTAAGGTAAGGTCAGTAGGGACGAATTAATCGCGGTACCACCCTAGTTGCAAGCATTTGCTTGCCTCTTCATTACGATAACGGCTATGCCGTCTTTTCCTACTCAGAAAAGATGCTCAAGGAATGTACTTCGAAGGGTTTGTGTTCTGACTCGCACCGACCGTCAGCTCTCTGAAACAGGGAAACCTTTTCTACTATTGCTCCTATCAACGCTCAATATTGACTATGTATGTGTGTTTAAACGTTTGTTTTAACGTTTAAATGATGTTGTGTGATGTTGATTTGTATTATGAATGGTTTTACCTAAATCGTCAATACTTTTTTAGGTTTTTTTTTAAATCTTTTACAAACTTTTTCCATAGACTTCCTTAAAACGTTGAATTATAAGCATATAAAACGTTTTCAATTAACTTCATTTTTTTATAAATAATACTGATTTTTATTATTTTCACACAAAAAAAGGCCTCATACTCGAGGTCTTTTTTAAGCAAGAAAAATAGCACCGTAAGCAAGAGCACCTACAATAACAATCGCTGGATGAACACGTAATCTCTCCATCAATACAAAGCTCGTAACAATTAAAAATAACGTCTGCCATACCCCTGAATCCACATAAGAGCTTGCAAAGAAATCATAAGCCATAACTCCAAGTAGAACAGCAATAACAGGGCGAATAAAGTTTGTCATTTTCTTCACGTTTGGTGAATCTTTATACTTATATAAGATCCGTAATAAGACAACTAGAAGTATGACAGAAGGAGCAATTGTAGCTAGTAATGAAACAAACGCCCCCAGGATACCTGCTTCTTGATAGCCAATAAAACCTGCCATTTTTGTTGCGATTGGACCCGGTAGCGCATTACCAATTGCCAACATTTCACTAAACTCATTAACCGTTAACCACCCGTAGCGGTCAACTACTTCTTTTTGAATTAATGGAATTGAGGCTGGTCCCCCTCCATAACCTAAAATATTTGATACAAAAAAAGCCATAAACAATTGCCAATAAATCATACAGTTTCCCTCTTTTGTTCCTGAACTTCTTTTTCTTTTTGCTTTCTTTTAACGGGAATCCACGCTGCAACCATTAGTAAAATAATAATAATTGCTGGATGAATATGAATAAACTCCATCAGTACCAAACTTACAAATGCCAGTAAAATAGCTTTTGTCCAACCTAATCCACCAGTAGATTTTTTCAAGAAATCCCACGTCATAACAGCTAACATAACCCCAACTACAGGTACAACAGCTTTAGTCATTCCGATTACCCATGCCTGGTCTTTAAACTGCGTAAGGGTTGTCAAAAGGAGAACCATAAGCAAGACAGTTGGTGCTACTGCCGCAATTAATGCGTTAATCATCCCTATCACTCCGCCAACCCGATACCCAATATATCCGGCTAGCTTTGTTGCAATAGGACCTGGTAGCGTATTAGCAATTGCTAATACGTCACCAAACTCATCGCTATCCATCCACTTGTATGTATCAACAACCTCTTTTTTAACAAGTGGTATAGCGGACGGCCCACCTCCGTAACCAAGCATACCTGAGCGAAAAAACGCGATAAAAATATGTAATTGCTGCATTTTATACGCTCCTTTCTTTGTTGTAATCTCTCCTTAATACGTTAGAACAGCCCCATCTGTTCGAGGCTCTGTTCCTCCAAACAATACCCCTGTTTGAGGATCTCTGCGAATAATTTGTCCACGACCAAACGAATGACGACTTGTTGCCACTTGAACATCATGACCTTTTCTCTCTAACGCTTCCACAATATAACTTGGCATATCTTTTTCTACAAGAACTGTTTTATCATTGATCCATTGCCACCTTGGTGCATCTAGTGCCGCTTGAGGATTTAAATCAAAATCAACCATATTCATAATGACTTGAACATGACCTTGAGGCTGCATGAACGCTCCCATTACACCGAATGGTCCAACCGCTTGATTACCTTTTGTTAAAAAGCCTGGGATAATAGTATGATATGTTCTTTTACCTGGCTCTAGTCGATTATCGTGACTCTCATCGAGTGAAAAATTGTGTCCGCGGTTTTGAAGAGCAATGCCTGTTCCTGGAACAACTACTCCTGATCCAAAGCCTTTATAGTTGCTTTGAATAAAAGAAACCATATTCCCTTCATCATCAGCCGTTGCTAAATAAACGGTTCCACTGTGAAGTGGTTGACCAGCTTCTGGTAGCCTTGCATCGTCACCGATTAAAGCTCGACGTGCATCAGCATATTCATCGTGTAACAGATCTTCTATAGCCACCTTCATATGCTTAGAATCAGTAATAAATTTCTTTCCATCTGCAAAAGCTAGTTTCATCGCTTCAATTTGCTTATGGTACGTATCCACTGAATCTTTAGTTTTAAACTCATAACCTTTTAAGGTATTTAGTGCTAAAAGAGCAATTAAGCCTTGACCGTTAGGCGGAATCTCCCAAACATCATAGCCTCTATAAGACACCGAAATTGGCTTAACCCATTCAGGTTGAAAAGCTGCCAAATCTTCTTTTCGAATAAAGCCTCCATGAGCTTTAGAAAACGCATCAATTTTTTCAGCAATTCTTCCTCGATAAAATGATTCAGCTTCTGTTTCCGCAATCTCAATAAGCGTATCTGCATGATCACTTGATGACCACACTTCACCAATTTTTGGCGATTTTCCATTTATTCCAAATGTTTCAAACCAGCCAGCAAACTCTTCCCCTTTTAATTCGCCTTTAAACTTCTCGTATGCAACATTCCAATTGTAACCTAAAATCGGAGAGATAGGGAACCCCTCTTGAGCATATGTAATTGCAGGTTGCAGTACTTCTGTTAAAGGAAGCTTTCCAAATCGTTTTGATAATGCAGCCCAAGCACTAGGTGCACCAGGAACTGTTACAGGTGTTAAGCCATACTCGGGCATTTCTTCTGTTATACCTCTCTCTTTTAAAGCTTCTATTGAAAGCTTTTTAGGAGCAGGTCCGCTAGCATTTAAGCCGTGCAGTTCATCATTTATCCAAACAAGAGCAAATGCATCTCCTCCAATGCCATTTGACGTCGGCTCGACTACTGTTAAGCACGCTGCTGTTGCAATTGCCGCATCAACTGCGTTACCTCCTTTTTTTAGCATATCTAAACCTGCCTGCGCTGCTAAAGGTTGACTTGTTGCAACCATTCCATTTTTTCCAAATGTACACATTCTTTGCGAACCGTATGGATGCGTTAAAAAAAATTCATTCATTTCTCCCACTCCCCAACATGATCTATTTCTACACATGAACCAATTCACTATCATAAACATCTAAAGCAGCTTGTAAGGCTTTCCCTGCATTTATTAAAGTTCCTTTTCTTAACAAGGTTGCCTCAAGCCCGGCCAGCGTATATAAAACGTTATCCTGTCGACAGCTATATCCCATCGTACCAATTCTCCAAATCTTACCGTGAAGCGGACCAAAAGAGCTTGCTATTTCAATTCCAAATTGATCAAGTAGCGTACTGCGAACGTCTTCTCCATTAATACCGCTTGGAATAATAACGCACGTCACGGTTGTTAACTTTGAAGCCTCATTGCCAAATAACGATAACCCCATTGCTTTAATACCTGCAACAAGTGCTTTTTCATGTAATTTATGACGAGCAAACCGTATATCTAAACCTTCTTCAAGTAAGATCCGAACTCCTTCATGAAGAGCATATAACATTGATGTTGCTTCCGTATGATGATTAAGGCGACGATCACTCCAGTAATCTTGTAATTGACTTAAATCAAAATAATTACTAATAATATTCGGTCGTGTTCGAACATTGTTATCTGCTTCTGTAGCAATTCCTTTCTCCACTTTTTTTCGTTGAGTAATATGATGCTCCACTCGTTCATTATAAGTAATTGGTGCCATCCCTGAAGGTACAGATATACACTTTTGTGTTCCAACAATAAGTGCATCAATATACCAATCATCCACTTTAACATCTATACCCCCAATTGTTGCGACGGCATCAACAATAAATAAAGCATCGTTTTCTCGGCAAGCTTTCCCTATTTCTTTTAAGGACTGAACTCTACCTGTAGATGTTTCACCATGAACCATAGCTACTATTTTTGGATTGGTTCTCTTGATCTCACGAATAACTTGTTCTGGTTCAAACACGCTTCCCCATTCACATTCAATATTGTGGACAACTGCTCCGTATCGCTCAGAAATCTCTGTTAACAGGTGACCAAACCGTCCAAATATAGGTACAAATACCGTATCTCCTGGTTCAATAATGCTTGCTAACACTGCTTCAAGCCCAGCTCTTGAAGTTCCATCGATTGGGAATGCCCATTTATTTTTGGTTTGAAACAATTCTCTTAGCATCTCCATCGTTTCATTCATAATCGTTGTAAATGCAGGGTCGAACTGACCAAGGATTGGCGTTCCAAGCACCCTTAGCACCCTAGGGTCTGCTTCTACAGGTCCAGGTGTCATGATTGTTCTCGGTGGAGCATTTAGTATTTTTTTATTTAGCATCTTAACATCCTCCTAATAGGCTAATTTGTAAAGTAACTCAATTAATACCTGAATTCCTTTCTCAAGCTGCTCAGCGCTTGTGTATTCTTTAGGTGAGTGACTAATTCCATTTTTACTTGGTACAAACAGTAAGCAAGTAGGTAATTTTGGTCCAAACACCTGTGAATCGTGACCAGCCCCGCTCACCATGCTCATATATGAAATGTTCTTTTCCTCGGAAATATTTTTAGAAATTTCAGATAAATTTTTATCCATTTGTACTGGTTTTTCATTCATCCACCGATTAATTTCTGTTGTTACACCTGCATTTATAGCAATTTCTCGTAGCATCACTTTTATCTCATGTTCAACTTTATCCAAGACACCATCTTCACCGTGTCTTATATCAATACTAAAGCTGACTTTTCCAGGTATAACATTTGGTACGTTAGGTGAAACATCTAACTTTCCTACCGTCATATACAGCTTCTCTTCGTATTTTTTGCTCATATCCAAGAGAGACGTAATGAAACGACAGCTTGCTGCTAAAGCGTCTTTACGGTGAGTCATCGGTGTTGTTCCAGCATGATTGCTCTCTCCTTGCACGGTTACTGTAAACCTTTTTTGTCCTGCAATACTTGATACAAGTCCGATATCAAGCTGCTTTTTTTCAAGCTGCTCACCTTGCTCAATATGTAGCTCAATAAAATGTGAAATATCTTGTCTAAACGGCTTTTTATAGTGACCTTTTCCAAATTGGTATTGTTCCATTGCTTTCTTTAACGTAATATTTTCTCGATCTTTTATTTCTTGACTCATATTTTCATAGTTGTATAATCCAATAATGTGACCAGACCCCCAATAAGTTAAAGGAAATCGACTTCCTTCTTCCTCACAGAGAGACACTACTTCAATCGACCGCTTTGGCATTCCGTACGTTTTTCGTAAGTGCTCTACTGCTATAAGACCTGCGATAATTCCAAACGCTCCGTCATATTTGCCTCCATACACAACTGTATCCACATGTGATCCGACTAGAATGGTTTTTTGATTCTGTTCTATCCCCTCAAGTCTTCCATAAAGATTCCCCACATCATCATAGTAAGCAGTTAGTTGATTTTCTGTCATCTTCTCTTTTAATGCTTCTTGAGCAGCGTACCATTCTGGTGAATATAGTAAGCGCGTAACACCTTTTTTAGTATCTGCTCCAAATTGAGAAAGCCACTGAAGATCTTTTTCAACTTGTAAGCAGAGCTTTGATTTCCCCTTCATTTCAGCAACCATCTTTCCCACCTCTTTCTTTTCATTTTACGGAATCTAAAAGTAATTTTCATTGACAAATTCTCCAAAAAAAAGGCGTTTTTTTAGCTAATATAACTAATACCACCCAATTAAGTTTGCTACAACTAACAGTATAGCCCCAGCACTCATCCACAGCAGGAAAAGAGGAAGAATAAACTTTACCCAGCGGTTCCACCCTACTCCAGAAATCGCTAGCGTAGCCATAAAGTATCCTGATGTAGGGAACAAAATATTGGAAAAGCCGTCTCCAAACTGAAAAGCTAAAATAGCTGTTTGTCTCGTAATACCTACTAAGTCTGCTAACGGCGCCATAATTGGCATCATAATAAGTGCTTGCCCACTCCCACTTGGTACAAAGAAATTAAATAAACTTTGCGTAATTAGCATTCCTATTACGGTAACACTTTCAGGAAGTTGTGAAATAACAGTAGAAATCCCATATACAATTGTATCCATGATTTGACCTTCGTTCATCACAACAGCTACGGCTCTAGCAATTCCACAAACCATTGCACCCACTAAAACATCTCGAAACCCCTCGTTAAATGATTCAGCGATTTCTTTAGAACCCATTCCTACAATTAAAGCAGGAATAATTCCCATTGCAATAAAATAGCCCCCTAGTGTCACCATATCCCAACGATACAAAATAACGCCTGCAATCATTCCTATAAAAAACAGAGCCGTTACAATGCCAGCAACCTTTTGTCTATTTGTAACATTACTCTTTAAAGTGTGTGATTTGATAACATCCTTTGGCTTAGTACGAGTTTTTTCTGCATACCTCATGACATAAGCTATACCAATTATAATGATAATGAGAAAGCAAATTATTCGATAAATCATGCCTGAGTATAAGGGAAGGCCAGCAACCATCTGTGCTGTTCCTACTGTAAAGGGATTTGTAAGAGCTGCTGTAAAACCAGCGATGGTACCACATAATGAAATGGCTGCAGCTGTGACTCGGTCATACCCCAGGGACAGCATAAGTGGCATAATTACTGGGACA
The DNA here is from genome assembly GCF_056820425.1 of Priestia sp. KCTC 13724. Lineage (NCBI taxonomy): Bacteria > Bacillati > Bacillota > Bacilli > Caryophanales > Bacillaceae > Priestia > Priestia sp. KCTC 13724. Next base: position 26,129 of record NZ_JBXDLD010000017.1, read on the forward strand.
TAGACAATTGCTAATTCAGGCGTTCCAATAAAGCATGCTATTAGTGCAAAAGTAAACATAAATACCGGAATTAGTAGCTTCGGCTTATGAGAAAAACTTTTTGCTATTTTTCCAACCCCAAGTTCGATTACACCTGCTGACCGAAGCGTTACAAATACTCCTCCAATTACAAATGTAAAGAAAATTACTGGAGCTGCTTCAACCATGCCTTGTGGAACAGCTTTTAGCATCCCTAGCAAACTTACAGGGCTTGATTCCAATTCCGTATAAGAAGTTGGATCAATCATTTCTCTCCCATCGTCTCCTTGAACCCGGTCATATGTTCCTGCTGGAACTAGATATGTAGCGATAGTCATTACACCAATGATAATGGCTAACATGAAGTAAATATGAGGAAATTCTCTTTTTTTCTTTACCTCTTTTAATGAATGTTCTTTTAAAATTGGTTGAGACATCCAACCCCTCCTTTTGTTATATTTCATAACACGTTACGTTATATAAAATATCTTACAAAAGAAAACATCTGGTTTCATCTACTTTTTATACATTTTTTTCTGAATTTTTTATTTATTTTAACCAATTTATGTTTTAAAATAGGAATATAGCAATATTTAATGTAACTTTTTATAACAAGGGGTGGGAACATGGAGTTACAAACATTATTAAGCAGTCGGCCTTATGCTAGCGCATCTGTTGTGGCCGGAAAAAATGGGTTAACAAGAACCGTCCAAAATATTAACATGATGGACGCTCCAGATATTTTAACGTTTCTAAAAGAAGGGGAGCTGCTCGTCACAACCGGCTATCACTTTAAAGAAAAAGAAGAGAACCTATTACAATTGGTTGAGGGCATGGCAAAAAAACAGTGCGCAGGTCTAGCAATAAAAACGAAGCGATTCTTCGAACAAGTACCTTCATCTATTTGCGAACTCGCAGAGAAGCTAAACTTTCCTATCATCGACTTACAAACAGACGAAGCACTTGGTTCCATTATCAACGAATCTTTAAGCTTTATTTTAGATAAAAAAACAAGCGATCTTCAACAAGCGATGATGACTCATCAACTCTTTTCCTCCTATATTCTACAAGGAAACGGTGTTGAAAAAATATTACATTCACTTCAAACGTTATGCGACGCTCCAGTTGGGCTATTCGACCCTCACGGAAATTTATTGTTTCACACAGAGAAAAAAGAAGAAAAAGCATCAGCTTCTTTAGAAAGGATCGCCGTTCAGATAAATAATTATTTTCACCTTAAAGCCAGCTATGCTACGTTTTCTATCACAAAAACAAAACAAGAACTCAGCTTATTTTTAATTCCTACACATACACACAAGAGCAACTTTTTAGTTATTTATCGCAGCATGTTGCCAAACGAGTCATCCTTATTAACAATTGAACAAGCAGCGAATGTACTTTCCTTTGAAATGATGCGTCAACATGCTTTAAAAGAAGCAGATCGCCGAAAGAAAAATGAATATTTCCATCAACTAACTCATGATTACTTCAAAAATATAGATGAAGCCACTTATCATGGAAAGCAGATCGGACTCTCTCCTGATAAAAAGTACATTTGTGCGGTTGGAAAAATACCACCACAATACTATACATACACAGATAGCGAAATGATTTACGAGCTCATCGAGTACGAATTATTAAAACAACCTATTCCAAGCTTATTATTTACACAGGATAATCGCTACGTCATTTTATTTTTCCCTGACAGTTATGACAAACACCAATTTATCGCCAACCAGCTTATCCTTATTCAAAAGGTTGTAAAAAGACATTATAAACAAAACGTATGCTTCGGAATAGGAAACCAAAGCCAGACGCTATTAACCGTGATAGATTCGTACAAAGAAGCCATCGAAGCACTTGAAAACATTCAAATGACCGACCAAGCAGCACCTATTCAATTTTATCAACCAAAACAATTTCGAGAACTTTTAAGACTTATTCCCTCTGCAGACTTGGAAGAATATCACGAAAAAGCGCTGGAAGGACTTCTTCACTACGATCGAAAAGACCAACCTATTTTATTAGACACGTTATCTACTTACCTAAACTTAAATTGTCAAATATCAGAAACAGCCAAACAGTTATTTATTCATAGAAACACCGTTATTTATCGAATTGAAAAGTGTGAAGAAATATTAGGGAGGTCGGTTCATACACCGGAAGAAACGCTTCGACTACGAATTGCGTTTCAAATCCACACTCATTTACACTCTAACTTTATTTAAAAAGAGACTGAGACATAAGTAGTTCAGCCTCTACTATACCTGAACGATTGAGAGTTCATAACTTTTAATCGTTCAGGTTTTTTGGTTGATTGCGAAAACAATGTTGGAAACAGGGTGGAATGGAGCGTAGGACACTCGACTCCTGCGGGAAAGAGAGGGAAAACGGAGATCCCGCAGCGCAGCGAGGAAGCTCAGGTTCCTCCCCGCGGAAAGCGAGTGGCCGTAGCGCAATGGAACGAACGTGTTGAGACAAACCAAAGAGATGGGAACAGCTAGTGTTCGTCTTTTAGAAGCAATCATTTTGTTATGTCCCAAACTCTTCACAGTCTTTATTAATTTATTCAAAAGATACCCTTCTAGATTATACCAATTTAACTAACTTAGATTTTTTACAGTTCCAACTACTTCAAACGGCACTAAAACCTCTATTTTATTTCCCAAAGGAGAAAAAGCAGAACCAGCATACTCCTTTACGTTTAACGGCTCGCAACTAACAAAATTTCTGTACCATGATGAAATGCATACATACTCCTTGTTACCATCTTCTTGGCAAACAAGTAACAAAAAAACTAGCAGCTGATGGTAGCTGCTAGTTTTGATTCATTTTTAATTCAACAGCCTTTAATTTACCAGCCATTGTATGCTTTTTATCTCGTCGATCATCGATACGCAAGTTAGTACACACTCGCTCGATTCCATTTTCAAACGGAACTTCATGTAGCTCTTGAACAATTTTCAACAAAAGACCAAGCTCACCTTCAATAAGCGTATTCATGGGAGTTAACTGATACTCTACCTCCTCTTTGTATTTCTCTAACACTTTCTGAATATCCGCTACGTATTGGCTAACGCTGGGCGTTTTAGTCCCTACCGGTATAATCGTTAAATCTACAATCGCCATATTACTTCTTCCTCCTTTTTCATGTTTATCATACCAAAAAGAAACAAAAGTCATACTTGTCTTGTTTCAATGACAAAAAAGAGGATAGTATATTATCCCCTTTTAAAACTTATAGATAACGTTTCGCACCTAAATAACGAGGCTGCCAGTATGAGTTACTCATAGAGCTAATCATAACACCTTTAGATGATGATGCATGAAGGAACTGACCTCCACCTAAGTAAATTCCTGCATGACTTGCACCCGGCTGATATGTTTCAAAGAATACAATATCTCCTGGGCTCGGTGTGCTAACACGAGTTCCTGTGCTGTAGATACCCGCAACTGTACGCGGTAAGCTAACTCCTGCAGCGTTACGATATACATAGTTTAAGAATCCACTGCAGTCAAATCCACTTGGAGAAGTCCCTCCCCATACGTATGGTGTTCCCACGAAACGTTTCCCATATGAAGTTACTTTTGAAGCACTAGAGCTTGATGGCGTACTAACGCTTGGCTTAGACGTAGTGTTGTTTGAACTTGAGCTAGAATTTAATTTGTTCATCGTAGCTGGCCCTGCAATTCCATCTGCTGACAAGCCGTTTGCGCGTTGGAACGAGCGAACTGCACTTGTTGTAATTGAACCGTAGTATCCCGTTACGTTAGCAGAGAAATAACCTTTATTTTTTAATTTTTGTTGCAAGCTACTTACTGATGAACCAGACATGCCCGGACGTAATATAGATGATGTACCCGTTGAAGTAGAGCCTGAACCAGCGCTAGTTCCACCATTTTTCAGTTTATTAAGCGTAGCTGGCCCTGCAATTCCATCTACTGACAGACCATTCGCACGTTGAAAAGCCATAACTGCATTTTTCGTAATTGACCCAAAATATTGAGTAGTATTTCCCTTGAAATAACCTTTGTTTTTCAGCTGCTGTTGTAGAGATTGAACATTTGCACCTCTAGAACCAACACGTAATAAAGTGCTAGATGTGCTAGAAGAATTAGAACTACTTCCTAACAGTTTACTAAATGTATTTTTACCGGCAATTCCATCTGCAGCTAATCCGTTCGCACGCTGAAAGTTCATAACTGCGCTCTTTGTAATTGTTCCATAATAATTTGTAGTTGTACCGTATGTAAAATAACCCTTGTTTTTTAATTGTTGTTGTAATTGTTTTACATCTGAATTACTCATTCCTGGACGTAAAGTTGTATCACCTAATGCCGCTTCACTAATTGTTGGTACTACTGTTAAAGATCCACATAATGCTAAAGAATATATTAACTTTTTCATAGAAAAGGTTCCTCCATTGTCATAATCTACTAATCTAAGACGTTTACATTGTAACAACACTGTATTACAAAATAACATCACCAATATTACATTTTTGTTACAAGAACCGACATTTTTCTTCCATTTCTATGCCTACAGAATGACATTTTCAGTACTTTATAAGTATATAAGATTATTTAATTAACTTTATTTTACATTTAAATTCCTTTTCGGAGGGTAAGATTGGTTCTAAAATCACCGTTAGCATTATGTTTATATTTCAATTATTTTTTTGTATAGTTCGTCGTATTTTTACCAAAAGCTGAAACTTTTTTGTGTTTTTTTCGTTTATGCACCTTTTCAAATGAAATAGATGCATAAAATGATAAAACATGGAAAAAATAGTTTACTGTAATAGCTTAAGCTGCTTGGAGGAATACGTAAATGTCTAACAAAGACGGAATTCACGGTACGAACGTAAATGGCGCCGGTGATTCTGAAGATAAGCGATTTACTGAAGGTGAAGATGAACAAACATTAACAACTCGTCAAGGACACCCCATTCGTGATAACCAAAACAGTCGCACAATTGGAAATCGCGGCCCTGCTACTTTAGAGAACTATCAACTAATTGAAAAACTTGCCCATTTCGATAGGGAACGTATACCAGAACGCGTAGTTCACGCTAGAGGAACCGGTGCTCACGGATACTTTGAAACATATGGAAAACTAGGTGACGAACCTGTAGAGAATTATACGCGTGCAAAAGTTTTTTCAGGAGCAGGTAAGCAAACTCCTGTGTTTGTACGTTTTTCCACTGTTACTCATGGAAAAGATTCTCCAGAAACGATGCGTGACCCTCGAGGATTTGCAGTTAAATTTTACACAGAGGATGGAAATTGGGACTTGGTGGGAAATAATTTAAAAATCTTTTTTATTCGGGATGCAATTAAGTTCCCTGACCTTATCCACTCATTTAAACCAGATCCTGTTACAAACAGACAAGATACGGAACGAATTTTCGATTTCATTTGCCAAACGCCTGAATCAATGCACATGATTACCTTTTTATTTTCTCCATGGGGGATTCCAGCTAACTACCGTCAAATGCAGGGCTCAGGAGTTAATACGTATAAGTGGGTAAATAAAAATGGGGATGCTTTTTTAGTTAAATACCACTGGGAGCCAAAACAAGGTATTAAAAATCTTACTCAGAGCGAAGCTGAAGCTATTCAGGCAAAGAACATTAGTCACGCTACGCAAGATTTATATGAGGCAATTGAAAAAGGAGATTATCCAGAATGGGAGCTTTGCATGCAAATTATGGAGGATGGCGAACACCCTGAACTGGATTTTGACCCTTTAGATGATACAAAGATTTGGCCTGAAGATTAATTTCCGTTTCTACCAGTTGGGAAAATGGTCCTTAATAAAAACCCGAATAATGTATTTGCTGAAACCGAGCAAATATCGTTTGGAACTGGCGTGTTAGTAGATGGTCTTGACTTCTCTGATGACAAAATGCTTCAAGGTAGAACGTTTTCTTACTCAGATACTCAGCGTCATCGCGTTGGTGCAAATTACTTGCAGCTGCCGATCAATGCACCAAAAAAGCATGTAGCAACAAATCAACGAGATGGTCAAATGGCTTACCATGTGGATGAGGCACCGACCCAAAACCCTCATGTTAACTATGAACCTTCGCTTTTAGGTGGCCTTAAAGAAGCAACAGATAGACCTAAGCCTCATCAACCCAAAGTAGAAGGCCATCTTAAAAAAGAAAAAATTGAACGTACAAATGATTTCAAGCAAGCTGGTGAGCGCTATCGTTTACTAGAAGAATGGGAGCGTAAAGATTTGATTCAAAACCTTGTGGACGGGCTTAAGCCTTGTCACCAACAGATCCAACAGCGTATGATCGAGCTTTTAACAAAGTGCGACGAAGATTATGGTCGACAAGTGGCAGCTGGCATTGGCTTTACGATGAATGATGATGGCACTTATGATATGGAAGCTGGATCCGAAATCACCCCATCATTTGGGCACTTCCCAATTGAAGGGGGTTCTCCTTTAGGAAGTAATAAGGCTTCTGATGCTGTACAAGAAGCTGAACAAAAAGGACACGATGCCCACCCTTATTAAACATATTTCAACAAAAACAGCCCCCCTACTAGCAGGGGGGCTGTTTTTGTTCGAAACGGGATTACCATTTTACAGCAAACACGCGGTAGTCATGTTTTAGCTGTGGCGCATTGTACGGTTCGCCATATAAATATCCTTCGCACACCATTGTCGGCTGTAGTGGTTCAACCCACTGTTCAACCTCTTTCGCTGTGCCATTTGTTAAAATATAAACACATTCAGAAACTGGTCCATCATTGTTAACATGATCGACTTGTAGTACTTCCACTAACACATCTTGGACACACGTTTTATTCTGAATTGACATAAGCGTACGATACGTAAGACCGGTTGGCAGCGTAGCTTTCACTCGAAAATGCAAACTATTTTCGTCAAAGAAAGACGCTAATGAGACAATTGGTAACGTCTTATTTTGTTCATACGCTTGAGATAGAATCTTGACCAGAACTTCCTCACTCAAGACGATCCCTCTTTCTAAAAAACGCTTCATCACAACACATGCGAACATTGTCTAATTATGCTCATAGGATATTATACTACCACATTTTTTAATAACGTGTACTATTTTTTTTGAAATTCAGATGGAATTTGTTACCATCTACTTCTTTCTACTCCCCACAACTCTAGCAATTATTAATAAAACAAACAGCAAAACAAATACTCCGACACCAACAAACATCTCATATAAGAAATTAACCACCTGCGTGTCCCCCCTTTTACTCATAGCAAAAAGAACGCCGTCAAAACAGCGTTCTCTCGCAACTTATCAAAGAAAGCCTAACATATTTACAAATACAATGATGATTAATACGGGAGCTACATAGCGAATGACTAGTAACCAAAGCGCAAACCACTTTTTCACATTGTTAGAACCTTGTTGAAACTCTTCAATTAAGACAGCTTTTTTCATTTTCCATGGTACAAATAAAGCTAAGAGCAAACAACCTAACGGCATTAAAATATTACTTACTAAAAAATCGGCAGCATCAAAAATTGATTTACCAAAAATCATTACGTCTGCTAGCGGTCCAAACGATAGTGCTGAAGGAATACCAACAATAAAAATTAATACTCCAGATATCCATGACAACTTAATACGTTTACCAGATTTCCCTTTTGCTAATGACGCCACAATAATCTCAAGCATAGAAAAAGCAGATGTCAATGTTGCAAATAAAAATAGCGCTAAAAACAATGTTTGGAATACTAGTCCAAAAGGAAGTTGTTCAAAAATTGTAGGTAAAACTACAAATAACAGCCCAGGTCCTTCTGCAGGCTCTCCTCCCATTGAAAAAACTGCTGGAAAAATTGCAAGGCCAGCTAATAGAGATATGACAATGTTTAAACCAGCAATAGACACTGCAGATTTCGGCAAGTTCTGTTGCTTCGTTAAATATGAGCTATACGTTACCATTACGGAAACACCCACACTTAATGAAAAGAATGCCTGACCCATCGCAAATAAAATAGCTTCAGACGTTAAGTTTGTAAAATCTGGATAAAGAAAAAACTTGACGCCTTCCATTGCGCCATCTAATGTTAAAGATCGAATAATAATAGCAATAAAAAGTACAAATAATGCAGGCATTAAAATATTGTTTGCTTTTTCAATTCCGTTTTGAATCCCTCGAGATACTACGATAATTGTCAGGAGTAAAAATACAAACTGTGCAATTACAGCGCTTGTTGGATTAGCAATTGTGTTACCAAACAATGTACTATAGTCTTTCACTCCACTGAGTCCACCTGTCACGCTGGCAAATAAGTATTGTAAAATCCAGCCGCCAACTACACTATAAAATGATAACAAAATAAAGCACGTAATTACGCCTAGGTAGCCAATTCCTTTCCAGATGGATTTGGGCGCTACAGCGTCATAAGCACGAATTGCTTCTTTTTGCGTATTACGTCCTAATACGAACTCTGCTAGTAGTAAAGGAAGACCGATAATAGCTGTAAACAGAATAAATAGAAGAAAGAACGCTCCTCCCCCACTTGTACCTGCTACATAAGGAAGCTTCCAAATAGCTCCAATTCCGATAGCGGAACCAGCCGAAGCTAAAATAAAGCCAATTTTTGATGTCCATTGTTCCTGTTGACTCATCTCATCTCACCATTCTCTATATTTTTTCTGATTTGTCATACTATATCACACAACTTTGGTTCCGAAAAGGTTTTTTATTGTTTTCCTGTAAAAGCTATGGTATGAATAATACAGAGAGTAAACGTTTAAAGTAAAAATACTCTTTACTTTTTCTAAAAGCTTTACAATTTGAGGTACAAATGATGACAAATCAACAAGAAAACAAAAAAGAATGCTTATATAAGTTTCATGATTTTATTTTAGTTCAATGTCCAAGCTGTCAACTTTGTGCTCGTATAACTTCAGTTAGCCATATCAATGGGTTACATCAGTGTGAATGCTCAAACTGCGGTTATGATGATAGTGCTTCACATAAAATGGAACTTTCTTTTGAATTTAAAGAAGGATTCGATCCCTTTTTCAACTTGCCTTTGTATTTAAAAACATCTTGTCCAAATCATTTGCTATGGGCATATAATTTAGAACACTTACAATACATTGAATCCTATGTTAAAGTCGGCCACCCAAGGCATATTCCCGAGCCCGATTTGTTCCATGTTTACGTTCCTAGCTGGGTTACAAGCAGCGAAGATCAAAAAGAAGCGCTAGCTAAAATTGAACAGCTCAAATTTAGTGTTTTTCATTCCGAAAAGTAGCCAGCACTCATAGCTGACTACTTTTTTAGTTTGATTTATATTCCCTTCTGTAATCACCTGCTTTGTCAAATTCATCTGCGCTTCCTACAAAGAAAAACTCAATTGTATGATTGGTATTTTCTGTCCCTTCCGTTGCGCCATGAATCATTTTTCCTGGTTTTAACTCTTTTCTATCGCCACCGTCGCTTACATAGTAATATTTATTCGTAGCCCATCCTTCATGCGTCAGTAACGTTTTTGTTCGACTTCTGCCGTTTTGGTCAATATGAAAAACTGTATATTCCCCTTCCATTTCCGTAGGTTGCCCGTTATCTTTATCATATTCAACCGCCACCCAACCTCTATATCCATCGGGAATTAAATAGAGGCTTGGCCTAGCTGTTTCATTTGAACGACTGCAACTTATTAATAGCATCATTGTAAAGCTTAACAACAAAAATCTCTTTTTCATTCATTCACCCTCTTTAATTTATTCAGTATAAAAGGCTGTATTTAGTGTTTGTTTTGAATATAAAACTATGCGAACGAACACGAGAAAAATATATGCTGAATGTTAATTTCTACAGAGAATTATTTTTATTATTTTTTCACATAATAAAAGTAAGACTTTTAATTGTGGAGGAAAGTACATGGGCTATTTGTTTTTATTTATTTTGCTGTTTGTGATTCCTTTTTATATGCAGCAACGAATTGTTCAAGCCGATCGAGCTCGTACAAAAGAGCTTCTTGATGCTGAGCAATCCAAAGTACCAAAAAGCGATTCCCCTTAATCAAGGAATCGCCTTTTGTCTATCGTTCATTCTTTAACATTTCAGCTAACGTTAATAAGTTAAGCTTCCCGCAACAATAAAGCCAACAGCAATCGCAGCAGCAAACAGCGTAAAACCAACGGCAATATTACCTTCTTCAACTTTCTTTGCCAAGTTTGTTTTAGGTGTCATAACGTATTCAATAATCCAATAAGCAATCACCTGTGTTACAATTCCCACTATGCCCCAAACAGCTGCATCAACTAAGTTAAAGCTATTGCTCCAAACCGTGTAAATAACAATTGCAAGACCAATTCCTTTTCCCCATAACTTAAGTGCAACGGCAAGGTTTCCTTTTCGAATAAGTTCACGGTCATTAAACTTTGTTGTTAATTCAAATACGATAATTCCAAGAAATAACAAAAGTAAACCTACAACTACGTGAGCTAGAAAGCTACCAATACTTCCCCATTCAATCCATTCAGTCAACGCCATTTTTTTTCATCCTCACTTTCATTTTTTAATCCAATTGGCAAATAATAAGATGCATTATCAGTAATTTGATTTCCCGCTCGAATACCAACTGCACTCGGCCTTCCATTTAGTAAAAAGCAACCATACATAATATGGGCCGGTTGTTTTCCTTTCTCTGTGACAATTTCTGCTATGTCAAGTTCTAAGAATTGTTGATAAACAGGCACTTCATCTTCATACGTTTTTTGTGCGTCCTCAGCCACTTTTTTACCTGAACCTTCATATATTTCAACCGTATCACCTTCTCGACCAAACGAAGGCTTTTTTACATAAGGCTTTTGACTTTTTATAAAAACATCTTCTTCTAAATATGTAGGTAAGAAATAAGTATAAATCCATTCATGCTCTTCTTTTGTAAAAAACGGATGCTTCTGCTCATACAGGCCCCAAATCACAACTTGAATTGCTTTTGATTGCAATAAAAAAGCAGATGGCGGATTGATAATTGCGAGTTGTTTATCTTTGACAAGCTTTAAAAGCATCTCACCAACGCCTTCATCTGTAACTGGATCTCTATCGTTCACTAAGTGTTCAATGGGATACGTTTGTCGATAAAGAACGTCAATTTTCTGCCCGGTCGTATCATATAGTCCTGGCTCTAAAATAAGCTCTCCTTGTTCATGTATTGGCTTATCTACAATTCTAAGCTTATCTAACGGTTCATACCTTGCTTTTACATTGGCTTGTTCCATTAAATACGTTGTTGTCCATTTGTCTTCTTCATGGTCACCATGGGATGAAAAAACAATATGCGGATACGTCGTCTTCCCAAGCTTTTCATAAGCTTTGAAAATGGCTTCTTTTAATACACGAGATAAATGTTCTTCTTCTTTTTGATTAGGATCATGTAAACCAAACTGCTTGCAAACACGACGATTCACGTGGAATAATTCTTTAATGAAGGTAGGAGTGTCCGCATTTAACTCCATCACTTTGATACCAGATTCGTTAACGATGAAATCAATTCGAGAAATCACAGTTTCTACCTCCATGGTCTGAAGCCGGATATAAGGTAAAACTTCTTTTACGAAAAATTCACATTCCCTCCGAGCAAGCACTTGTTCTAGTTCAATAGACTCATAATGATAAATAGAAGTATATGTTTCATTTAATTTCAATAGACGGTATTCCAACAAACTCTCCATCTTTTTTCACCTCCGTTTGTGACGATTGTGTGACATTACACCATTATATACGCGACGCAAACATGAAAGTTTCAAATTTTTAACAATATTTTCTCAAAAAAAATCGATTCAGCTGTCTGAATCGACTAGATATCATTGATTTTAATATGATCATTTCATATGAGCCTTGTACTAATAATGTAATAACTTAATAACCTACAGCACCTACCTAATAATAACAAATTCTGTAATAAAAAAAGTACAAAACTTACTATTGCGATAAGAAGCCCTCTCTCGATCTATACAAAATCTCGTTAAGAATTTTGTCAAACTAGTACATGTAACTTACAAAAAAGAAACTCGGACGTAACTACATGGTTCATTTTCACAGACGAATCATGACTGTTCTAACATCGTTAAGTTGTAAAAACAAGTTCGTTCCATTGCGCTGCGGGATCTCAGTTTTCCCTCTCTTTCCCGCAGGAGCTAAGTGTCTTACGCTCCATTCCACCCTGTTTCCAAAATCTTTTTCACAATCAACAAAAAACCTGAACGATTAAAAGTGAGAAACTCTCAATCGTTCAGGTTTATCATTGACTGAATTACTTATGTCCCAGGCTCAAATCATTGACTGAAACACTTATGCCCCAGCCCCTTTTACTCTTTGCTACCTCTCGATATTAGTTCAAAACCTCCGCTAAAAGGGTCAAAAGCATACTTTAACACTTGCTCTCCACGCGCAACTGTAAGCAAATATTGTCTCTTTTGAGAATTCTGAGGACCATTTGCTTCATACACTTTATCACCTTCCATAAATTGAGATAGAAGAAGCTGTTCTCGCTGGGCGAGTATATCTTTTGCCTCTTCGTAACTATATAATGGAAGGTTGTTTGTATAAATAACTGGGACAAATACTAACACAATAATGGCTGCTGTAAAGAACCCTTGTCGAGCTACTCGCATCATTCGGTTCGGTCGCTTTGATAATAAAATAGCAGCTGCTATTACAGCTATAAGCGGGACAATATAAAATTCTACCAATGGGATATTGACAAATACGGATCGATTAATTCCTAAAACAATAATTTCGATTGCTGCTACAAGAACTAGAATAAAATAAACCACAAACTTCTTTCACACCTTTATATTCCAATGAAGATTATATAATCTTCATTCGGTCATTTTTATCCTTATTGTACCATAGCACTACTAAATTAAGCATTATCTGATAAATGAAATTCGATCACTAGGTTGTAAAACTTTTACATGTTCTTCTACGCTCTCTGGGTATTTAATTCCTTGTCCTGTATTTAAGCAAACTATGTGCTCCGTTCCTTTTAGCCACCCACTCGCTTTTAGTTGTCTCACTGCAGCAAAGGTCGCTGTCCCTCTAGCTTTAGATGCATCATATTTCTTTTGACATTTTGGACAAGATAACGATTCTACATAGCTAAACGGCATATCAATAGCTCCTTTCTTTTATAAGGCAATATATACATGAAGGTGGGACATAACAAAACAAGTTTTCAAAAAGAAGAACAACTCCTTTTCTCATCTCTTTACGTTGTCAGAATACGTTTGTTCGATTGCGCTGCGGGATCTCAGTTTTCCCTCTCTTTCCCGCAGGAGCTAAGTGTCTTACGCTCCATTCCACCCTGTTTCCAAAATCGTTTTCACAATCAACAAAAAACCTGAACGATTAAAAGTGAGGAGCCCTCAACCGTTTAGGTTTATCATTGGCTGAATTACTTATGTCCCAGCCTCACTCTTTAATTATTTACCACTTTATTTGCAAGGTTTCCCGCTTCTTTTTTTTCTTTTTGACCTCTTCTTAACGCTAACGTGATGGAAGCAGCCCAAACAATTAAAATAAACGCATAGATAGCTGTTTGCATAGGAGTAGAAACAGAGCTAGACATTAAAAGAGTTCGTGCATTAGTCAAAATAATAAAGCCACCTACCAACGCCCCTAATAAATGGGCTGGAATAATTCGTACAAGCCAAGCTGCGATTGGCGCTGCAATAATTCCACCAATCATTAAAGCAGCTACCCACATCCAGTTCACTTGTTCCCAACCAAGCGAAATTAAGAATCCTAAAGTAGCTGAAACCGCAATAGCAAACTCACTCGTGTCTACTGTACCAATAACTTTACGAGCACTCAATCCACGTTTTGTTAATAAAACTGGGGTAGCAATTGGTCCCCATCCTCCTCCCCCCGTAGCATCAGCGAATCCCGCTATTAACCCCAAAGGAATTGATTGTTTTGCAGATAATGGCTTTGCTTCCCTTTCCTCACTCACTTTAAAAATAAATAAAAACCGAATTAAAACGTAAACCCCTAATAGCAGTAAAAATGTAGAGATATAAGGCTTTACCATATCACCTGGTATGTTACTTAAAAAACACGCTCCAACAAACGCTCCAATTGACCCTGGAATTACTAAGCGTAATACGGTTGTCTTATCAACATTTCCAAATCTAATATGGGAAGCTCCTGATGCAGCAGTCGTTACGACCTCCGCTAAATGAACGGATGCAGATGCAACAGCAGGTGCAATTCCAAATGTGAGTAATAGCGTGGTTGATGTAACTCCGTAAGCCATTCCTAACGATCCATCAATTAATTGAGCGAAAAATCCGATAATTGCAAACGTAAGTAGTTTTTTCATTTTTTTATTTCCTTCCCCTTTCATGATGATAAATTGTTTTCTTTTATAGTTAAAGTCCTTTTTGTATTTGGGTAACAAAAAAAGACTCCTAACCTATTGTTAGAAGCCTTCGGTTTTTCCAATCAGCCCACTCATTGCTAGCTACAGTATATTCAGCTTTTATGAGATGGTTTCATTTTAATTCAAACTATTCCTAGAAGTCAACTATGTTTTTTGAAAATCATAAATAATGATTTCTCTTTTTTAAAGTTCCTCCAATAAATCTTCAACCTCATTACTATCTACTTTTTGATAAGCTTCAACTTCTTCTAATTCAGGAACCTTTCCATAGAATGGCTCTTCGCTTCTTCTTACTTTTTCCACCCAGTAAGGATCTAGATTTAAAGCTTGTTGAATCGTTACCATTGATAACTTTCCTCTAATTGCCTCCTCCACTTGTAAAGGTGTAAATAAATTTCCTCCGCTAATAATGGGAATGCGCTGATTTACATGTTTAATAATCGCTGGCACAACCTCAGCCTCACCCTCTTTATGAGGCGTTGTTTTAGCATGAAAAGATTTGACTTCTAAATGAACATAGTCAACTTTTTCTTCAATTAACTGATCAATCCATACCATGGTATCATCTACCTTATTGCCTCCATATCCCTTTTCCTCCGGAGTCATCGCATAACCAAGTAAAAAGGGTCTATTAGTAGTATTTTTAATAACTTTGGAGACCATGCGAATGACTTGAATTGAAAAAGACAGGCGATTTTCAGCTATTCCTCCAAAAGTATCTTTACGATGATTTGCTTGCTTTGAAGTAAACTGCTGTAAAAGATGTCCGCTTCCTCCTTCAATTTCAACCCCATCAAAGCCAGCTTGAATAGCACGCTCGGTTGCACGAGCAAATGCGTGTAACGTATGATCTATTTGAGGTTCATTCAGTTCTTTTGGTTTTTTTCCTTTTCTACGGACCGCCACCCTGCTAGGAGCAACTGCTTTGTCCCCAACTTTTAAATACTCAGCTGACAAAGCTCCACCATGAGAGATGCGTAAAATCGTTTTAACCTTCATTCTTTTTGCCATGGCTGTAAATTCATGGAGTTTTCTTGCTACATAATCTCTATGAATCCCTAATTGACCATCCATTACCTTTCCGCCTTCTTCTATATAAGCGGGGCCTACTATCACCATGCTAACATCCTTAATTCGCTCTCGATAAAAAGCCATATCTTTATCAGACAACTCTCCATTTTCATGAGAACTCTGCGTAAATAAAGGCCCCATAACAAGGCGATTTTTCATTTCCATTCCGTGGACAAATTTAAAATGTTTAAATAATTTTTCATATGAGGCATTCAAAGGTTTCACACCCTTTTTTCTTTTAGCTTGGCTTTTATTTCAATCCTTTATGACGATTTATCACATAAAAAAGGAACGTTATTTAGTAAACGTTCCTTACGTTCTGAATGGGGTAGAAAACAAATTCTGCCTTTCCTACTACATCATTGATGTTAACATTCCCTAATCCATTTCGACTATCTTTGCTATATAATCGATTATCACCCATTACAAATATTGAGTCTGAAGGGACCTTAATTGGGCCAAAATCTCCGGTTAACTGCATTTGTAAGTATCGAGCTGCTTGTAAATTACGCTCTAAATACGGTTCTTTTACTTTCTTATCATTAATATATAATTCATCATCTTTCATTTCAATTTCCTCTCCAGGTAACCCAACTACTCGTTTTACATAATGCTTAGCTTCTCCGTTTCCATCAACAATGATAATATCTCCACGTTGCAAATCATGGATAGCGTAAGACAATTTGTTAACAAACAATCGTTCCCCATTTTCTAGCGTCGGGTTCATCGAAGCTCCTTGAACTATATATGGGCCAAATATAAAAGTACGAATAATATATATAAGTGCAATTATGCAGACTAAGGACTTAAACAGACTTCTCAGCTGATCACTTGTCGTCTTTTCAGTAGCCATGTTTTGAACTCCTTTATTGAAACATTCATTTGTTTTATTATTTTCTTCTTTACACATTTATTCTCATTACATAGTAGAAAGACTAACTTACATAGTAAAAAAATAACCCCTAATTTAACATTAGAGGTTTCCATTACGCAAGTTACGTCTTTACCCCTCTTATTATATCATCATGAAGCTAATAGAGACTAGCTTTTACATATTCTTTATCAAATTGTCATTTTTTATCATACTTCATCATATTGCCTAATGAGGTGATAAGTAAAGAATAATGCATAATTTACTCTATCTGTTAAAAGCTAACCAATAACAAACAATCAGATGAAAGGAGTAATCGACATGAGAAAAATCATCCTTCTCTTAACAACATTAATGCTGTTTTTCACCTGTACCTCTACCTCATGGGCTGCTGAAGAACCACGCTTTCAGTATCGCTATAACTATACCGAGTTAAGAGAGTTTTTACATATAAATAGTAAAGAATTTAAAAAAGAATGGAAAAGTGGCACGACGATTGCTCAAATGGCCGAAAAACGAAATATTAATGAGCAGGAACTTCTTTTATTTTTAGCGGATAAGCAATTTTCTCAGCTTGATCGGGCTCTTCAAAAAGGGGAAATTGATAAAGATTTTTATCATAACTATTCCATGACGTTAATGCGCGATAATATCTTGTCCTTTATTCATGCCAATGATCACAAATCTACCGCTAAGAGAATAGATAAACCCATTAAAACGTTAGCAGGAAAAACAGCACATTGGCGTGGCAAAGTAGAATTTCTAAAAGAAGAAGGCGAAGTTAAAAGCTATACCACCGTGCAACCTATTCAAAAAGAAAATGCCGAACAGCTTCTTTCTGTTGATACGGTATTAAGTAATAACCTTAAAGCTTATGACGTAAAAGACAGCAGCCAAGTAACAGAAGACATTACGTTTGCCATGATTGAAGTAACATGGGAAAAAGAAGGCAAAAAGCAAAAAGAAACGATTGTTGTAAAGTAAACTCATCAACTTTCCCATAAAAAAAATCAGCTGCTTATTATAGCAGCTGATTTTTTTTGGTACTTAAATTACATGCTTTAAATTTGATTTATCTCTTTCACTAACACAGAAATAGCGTCTGTTTTTGTCGCTTCACGCATTGTACGCTTCATTTCACTTGCTTGTTTTTGAAGAAGCTCTAATTCTTGTAAAAATGTTTCTTTTGTAAGCTGCTCTTCTTCTAAAACGGTACAGTAACCTTTCTTTTGAAAAGCTTTTGCATTCAGGATTTGATCTCCTCTGCTTTGCGCTTTAGATAAAGGAATAATCATCATTGGCTTATGAAGAGCTAAAAATTCGAAAATAGCATTAGATCCTCCGCGCGTAATGACGTAATCAGTCGCTGCTAACACGTCAGGTAGCTCTTCGTTCACGTACTCTAACTGGCGATAGCTCGGCAAGTTAACTAAGCTCTCATCAACGTTGCCTTTTCCACACAGGTGTACAATTTGGAACTTTCTTTGAAGTTCTGGAAGCGATTCACGAACAACTTCATTAATTTTTCGCGCACCTAAGCTTCCACCCATAATTGTAAGAATTGGATTTTTATCATAAAAGCGGAGCCAGCTTTGACCGTTGTTTGCTTTTCCGTGAAATAATTCTCGACGAATCGGCGAACCCACAACCTGCACTTTTTCTTTCGGAAAATAAGCAGCTGCTTCGTCAAATGATGTGAAAATTTTTGTTGCAAAACGCTGAGCGATTTTATTTGCCAGTCCCGGAGTTAAATCACTCTCATGAATAAATACTGGAATATTAAGCGACTTCGCTGCCATAATGACAGGTACCGTTACAAATCCACCTTTAGAAAACACAAGCGAAGGTTTAAGCTTTTTTAACACTCGCCTTGCGTCTCCTACACCTTTAACTACTCGAAAGACGTCTTTTACATTTTCCATATCCACGTATCGACGAAGTTTCCCACTCGAAATCGCATAATACGGAATATCTAAGTTTGTAATTAATTCTTTTTCAATCCCATTATGAGAGCCTACATATTGAATATCCCACTTCTCTTGATCTAACTCTTTCATAATAGCAATATTGGGAGTAACGTGGCCAGCTGTTCCCCCGCCAGTAAATACAATTACGTTCTTACTCATCTTATTTCCTCTCTTTACACTGCATTTCACGCATTTTTAATTTTCTATTCATTGAAAGATTCTTTGCCTTTATATAAATGATAAAGGCTTAACGCATTTATTATAACACCTTCTATGTATATATACTGTTTAAAATCCAAACGATGCTCAATTTCATGATACAATTATCATGTTTAGCTTTCAAAAAGGATGTGATTCTCATTAAGAACGTTAAAGGAAAAACAATCGACCAAGAAACGCGTTGCGTTCATTATCATTCCGCTAAAGATATTATTTCAATAAAATTTTATTGCTGTGAAGACTACTATCCTTGCCATCGCTGTCATGAAGAAACAGCAGATCACTCAGCTAAAGTTTGGCCTCAAAAGCTGTTTAATACAAAAGCTATCCTCTGTGGTGCATGTCATAATGAGCTAAGCGTTACTGAGTACTTATCTTGTAAATCACGATGCCCACACTGCCAAGCTGCTTTCAATCCAGGGTGTAACTTGCATATTCACCTCTATTTTGAGGTCTAAGTGCTTCATTCATTAAGAAGAGTTTGGGACATAACAAAATGATTGCTTCTAAGAGACGAACACTAGCTGTTCCAATCTCTTTAGTTTGTCTGAACACGTTCGTTCCATTGCGCTACGGTCACTCGCTTTCCGCGGGGGAGGAACCTGAGCTTCCTCGCTGCGCTGCGGGATTTCCGTTTTCCCTCTCTTTCCCGCAGGAGTCGAGTGTCCTACGCTCCATTCCACCCTGTTTCCAACATTGTTTTCACAATCAACCAAAAAAACCTAAACGATTAAAAGTGAGAAACTCTCAATCGTTCAGGTTTATCATCGGCTGAATTACTTATGTCCCAGCCTCTTTTATAGTAACTCTTCGTTAACGTTAACTACTGCTGAGAGCAAACCTGGAAATAGCTCCTCTAGATCTTCTATTCGCAGTGAGTAAAAGTGCTGTGTTCCTTCAATTCTAACCTTGATAACTCCTGCTTCGCGCAGTACCTTAAAATGGTGGGATAGCGTTGATTTTGATACATTAAGCGTCTGATAATAAGAACAGTGACTCTCCTTTCTTTTCCCTAAACATTGTACAATACGCAAGCGATTTGGATCACTCAAAGCATGTAAGATAGACGTTAAACGAATTTCAGATTTGGATGGTTGATATGGATTTCTCATACGTAAAAGGTATCACATTCTCATACCTCTTTTCAATGTTTGATAATCTCCGAACTTTAATGCTTGCATGGCCACTTTTCAAGTGATATAGTGTTCATTGTTCGATGGTTTTCGAACTAATAAGACTAACGTTTTAAATACGACTAAAAAACCTTTTCATTTTAGGAGGAAATAAATATGATTACCATTCAAGCTTATATGAAAATTAATCCTGCAAAGCGCGATGCTTTTTTAGAAGCTATTCAAACATTAATTAAACATTCTACTGAAGAGGATGGAAACGTGAGCTATCAATTATTTGAAGACGCATTTGAAAAAAATTCATTTGTAATGCTTGAACAGTGGAAAGATGAGGCTTCTATTCAAGCTCATAATCAATCTGCTCACTTTGTATCGTTCGTTCAGTTTGCTAAAGATGGCGTGTTAGTAGCTCCTTTAGAAGCAAAAACTTCATTTTCTAAGCCCGAATAATTCAAAGCACTTTGAAAGTATGAGTCCAGCCAAGTTAATGGATACGCAACTGGTCACAAACAGTAAGTTCTATTTATAAAACGATCTATTATCCTGAGGTTCGCGCCATGTTAGAAAAGCATGGATTTCAGTTCAATGTAAAAGAGTTTGGGACATAACAAAATGATTGCTTCTAAAAGACGAACACTCGCTGTTCCCATCTCTTTGGTTTGTCTCAACACGTTCGTTCCATTACGCTACGGCCACTCGCTTTCCGCGGGGAGGAACCTGAGCTTCCTCGCTGCGCTGCGGGATCTCACGTTTCCCTCTCTTTCCCGCAGGAGTCGAGTGTCCTACGCTCCATTCCACCCTGTTTCCAACATTGTTTTCACAATCAACAAAAAACCTAAACGATTAAAAGTGAGAAACTCTCAATCGTTCAGGTTTATCATTGGCTGAATTACTTATGTCCCAGCCTCTTTTTCCTTTCTTTTTCTAAGTTCTATGCCTATAATAGTCATAGTCAATTATTAAGAAGGTGATTAGCGGTATGATTATTTTAAACGTAATACAAGTGGGAACGTTTCTTTTACTATTCGTTGCTTTTTTATGCTTATTCTGGACAATTAGACGCCCTAAACCTTGGAAAGGAATTGCACTACTTGCGAGTTTTTTCGTTTGTTCTGCTCCTTTACTTTATGCTCTATACGATGAATCCAAACATAACTATTTAGATGCAAATATTGGGCTGGGATTAGCCTATATCTTCACTTGGGGATTAACTACGTTGCTTGCAGTTATTGCTCTATTCCGCACATTTTTCTTACGCCCTTATCGCTAAAAGGGCCCTCTAACAAAATGAGTTTGGGACATAACAAAATGATGGCTTCTAAGAGACGAACACTAGCTGTTCCCATCTCTTTGGTTTGTCTCAACACATTCGTTCCATTGCGCTACGGCCACTCGCTTTCCGCGGGGAGGAATCTGAGCTTCCTCGCTGCGCTGCGGGATCTCATGTTTTCCTCTCTTTCCCGCAGGAGTCGAGTGTCCTACGCTCCATTCCACCCTGTTTCCAACATTGTTTTCACAATCAACCAAAAAACCTGAACGATTAAAAGTTATGAACTCTCAATCGTTCAGGTATAGTAGAGGCTGAACTACTTATGTCTCAGTCTCATTTTTTCGTATAGTTGCTTTTAATTTGTATACGCTAATAGTTGAACAGTTTCCTTACATACAACTGTCTCAAGATGAAATGAGGAGTGAAAGAACATGAAACGACTATTAGTTATACTTACGGCGATTATGCTGATTGCCATAAGCCGCACACTTGTATTTGCTTCTGAAACAAAAGCGCCTAACGAAGCAGTTCCTGCAAAGAATGCTGATGTTCGCATCGTACATGCTTCTCCAGATGCGCCTGCAGTTGATATCTTCTTAGATACAAAACCCGTTGTTGAAGGTGTTAAATTTAAAGATACTACGGATTTTTTACAAGTACCTGCTGGATCACATGAAGTAGAAGTTTATGCAACTGGTACAAAAGGAACAAAAGAGCCCGTAGTAAAAGCAACGCTTGTTGTAGAAGGTGGAAAGTCTTACACGATTGCTGCTATTAACAAAGTAGATATGTTAGAACTAAAAGCAATCTCCAACAATACGGTAGGAACGCCTGATAAAGCAAAAGTTCGTGTTGCTCACTTTTCACCTGATGCTCCAGCTGTTAACGTTGGACCAAAAGGAGCCGCTCCACTGTTTACAAATTTAGCATTCAAAACAGTATCCGACTACCAGACTCTTGCTCCTGGTGCTTATGATTTAAGCGTAACAACCGAAGATGGCAAAGAAATACTTGGACTTCCAGGTACTAAAGTAGAAAATGGTAAGAATTATACGGTTTTAGCCGTGAATACTGCAAGCCAACTTGAAACAATTATCTTAGAAGATACAAAGTAACGCTTAAAAAACCAGCGCGTTTTTGCGCTGGCTTTTTCTATTTTATATCTGTTGATTGCAAAGTTTTAGAAGAAACATACGCTTGAATATAAGCCTGTTTTTCTTCCATATATCGCTCATAATTATTCCAATATGAAGATGCAAGTTTGTTTTTAAGGTCTATATACCCTTCCTGTAGCCTTTCACTTTTCTTAAGTTCATCTTGAAACGCTAAGCAGCCATCCCAAAAGGCTGAATCAACGGCCGTTACGTACAGATGAGCGTGTTGAATATGAGTTGGTATTGCACAGTAGGAGTCATTTTCCTTTATATATTTTGGATAATGCAACAAAGAAGCCTCATCTTTTAGAGCAATAAATATATTCATTTCTTCTATATAAACATATGGGCCATTTTGCAATATTTCAATAACTGACGTTAAGTCCTCAGAACGTTGAATACCTATTAATACATCGATAATTGGAGAAGCCGACATATTAGGGATAGCTGTACTTCCAATATGCTTAACTTCAATTGAAAAGTCTTTAAGCATTGAGGTTACCTTTTCTTTTTCAAATGCATAAAGAACCGGCCATTTTGTTTCATAATTCACAAGTTCAACCAATGATCTCCACCTCTCTTTAGCTTTCTTTATAATTTACCACTAAATTAATTAAAAATAAATAATTTTCTAATAATTATTTTTATACAATTTCCTCTTTCAAAAATTTTATGAAAATTGACCATTTCATTCTGAGCAATGTGGACTAAATTATTAATAAATACTCCATTTACTTGTTAATATTCCCTTATATATGCTTCTTTTTTTATGAATTAAAAGTTAACGCTAAAGCACTCTCCCTTTTTATCTTCCATTTGTTTAGGACAAATTCATTATACCGTCACCGTTCGACATGTAGTATGATGGATAATGTAGGTAACTTAAGAGAAATATAGTTTTACCTTGAATTTTTGGTTAAGTTGCCGATATATGCTTTGAAATCCATTTTATTTTTAAGTAAATTTAGTAGAATGCAAGGAGGAAAAGATGAATAATAAACACATGATGTATGCAGTTTGTACAACTGCTGCTCTGAGCTCTTCGGCTCTTTTTTTTAATTTAGAAGCTGAAGCCGCTCAACCAGCGACTGTTAATGCCACATCATTAAACGTGCGGGCAATTCCAAGCACAAGTGGGGCAATCGTTGGCAAGCTGTATAAAGGAAACACAATTAATGTATTAACAGAACAACAAGGATGGGCAAAAATCCAACTTAATGGCAAAGACGCTTGGATATCAAGTGAATACATAGAGAAAAAAACATCACCCACAAATGTTGTTTCAAAACAAGCTACCGTGAATGCTAGCTCTTTAAACGTTCGCTCTGCCGCTAGCACTTCAGCTTCCATCGTTACCATCTTGCCGCGCAATGCCAAAGTAACCGTGATTAAAGAAAACGGAGGCTGGTCGCAGATTAAAACGAGTGACGGTAAAACTGGCTGGGTTGCCAATCAATACTTAAAAGGGGGATCGGGATCTACTACTCCTTCTTCTGAAAGTGGGGGTACGTCTGTTTCCAAGCAAGCTACCGTGAATGCTAGCTCTTTAAACGTTCGTTCTGCCGCTAGCACTTCAGCTTCCATCGTTACCAACTTGCCGCGCAATGCCAAAGTAACCGTGATTAAAGAAAACGGAGACTGGTCGCAGATTAAAACGAGTAACGGTAAAACTGGCTGGGTTGCCAACAAATACTTAGCCGATGTGAAAGCTGAT